>JAFPHE010000041.1 GCA_017388745.1 Lachnospiraceae bacterium
ACTTTATATATCAGTTTTTGGAGTATCTCCAGTTCTTTGTTGCGCTGACGATCATCATCGCGATCGTTATCACGCTCCTGACGATCCCGCAGCAGCTTGGCATGCTGACAGACCTCGGCTCCGAAAGCCTGATCGCCTTCCTCGAGTATGTCATTAACGTTATCATCAGTATCGAGCTGATCGCTGTCCTGCTGCATCAGACACTTGACTCCATCGTGGAGATCCTGTCGCTTGCTATCACCAGGGAACTGATCCTGCAGCATCTGCATACCTATGAGTTCCTGATCGGAGTTGTGGCAGTGGCGGTACTTTTCGCCATCCGTAAATTCCTCTTCATCACCCATAAGGATATGCCGCTGACGGAGCATGAGGACAAGGCCATCACGATCGACGAAGACGGCATTCGAAGGGAGATGCCGAAAAAGGTTCAGGAAGTAAAAACGGAATCTGAAGAAAACTGACGTCCGTTTTTATGGGCCGGCTGACACGCCGGACCGATACCGTTATATCACAAGAGGCTGTGCATTAGCACAGCCTCTTATCGTTTATGCCATATATCTGTTAAAACTCATTGGTGCCATCGAGAAGCACGTTGTCATTGGGTTCGAACACCACGTGACGGTACGCATCGACATCCATCAGTACTCCCGTCCAGTCGGAATGGATATCACCGTTCTGCTTGATCAGGATATCGTAAAGGATCGCATAGGTCACACCGTCATCCCCTTCTTCAATGATCGTCGAATACGGCAGGGTCTTGTGGTAGGTCAGATGCAGTCCCTTATAAGCAAAATGGAATCCGTTGCGCATACGGCATCCGTCCAGGCCCATATAAGTGAAGTGTGATTTCAGGTCCTGCAGGATCGTATCATTCTCCTGCTCGTAAAGATTCTCCGGTGTTGTTTCCGTATAGTCGTAACGGAACTGGATCGGAATGTTCCACTTTACAAAGCGGTCGGCATACTCAAAGATCTTATCCTTCGGATAGTTCTTGTAAAGCACACAGTTGACTCTCTTCCTGGTAGGGATGCGCGCGATCACTTCATCCGGCGACTCTTCGACATACTTCTTCATATGTCTGGAGATGTTGATACAGGTGATCTTATCCTTGTTACGCTCGCAGAACGCGATCATGTCGTCCGCGCTGTACTCATTCTGTACCGGGAAAGTCGTATTGATGAACAGACGGTGCGTCGTCGGGATGCAGTCCATCATCTTCTGCAAAGACTCCAGATTTGCCATTGGTTCGCCGCCGGTAAATACAAAATCACAGTATGGCGTGATCTCATCCATGACCTTGATGCTCTCGCAGATCTTCTCCAGCGAGAAACCGGTCATATCGCCGTACTCCTCCTTGTTGATGCAGAATGGGCAATGATTGTTGCAGTCATACGGTACAAATACCGTGACGGTCGCTCCGCCTTCTCTTGTTTTGTAAGGATACTGTGCCAATTCTTTTACCTCTTCTTCATAAATATTCCGGGCAGCAGGCCCTTTCGCTCCGGCCTTCCGGAGCCCCGCGCCGTATTGATTGTAACATAAAAAAACGGAATGAAAAGGATAGTTTTTATTTTAACAGCTTTTTTTAGATACATTTAATAAAATGGTCGAAAAAACCGGCGCTTCAGGAAATCGATACGTTTCCTTACAGCGCCGGTCTGCCTATAAAACCGCTTTATAGACCGCTATTACAGCTGCGGGCCTGCTGCCACGAGTGCCTTGCCGGCCTCGTTGGTCTCATACTTCTTGAAGTTCTTGATGAATCTGCCTGCGAGATCCTTTGCCTTCTCATCCCAGACAGCCGGATCTGCATAGGTATCGCGCGGATCAAGGATCGCGGGATCTACGCCCTTCAGCTTGGTCGGGACCTCAAAGTCAAAGTACGGGATCTTCTTGGTCGGTGCGCTGAGGATATCACCGTTCAGGATAGCATCGATGATGCCGCGGGTATCCTTGATGGAGATACGCTTGCCGCTGCCGTTCCAGCCGGTATTGACCAGATAAGCCTTCGCACCGCTCTTCTGCATCTTCTTGACCAGTTCTTCCGCGTACTTGGTCGGATGAAGCTCCAGGAATGCCTGTCCGAAGCATGCGGAGAATGTCGGCTGCGGCTCGGTGATGCCGCGCTCGGTTCCGGCAAGCTTTGCGGTAAAGCCTGACAGGAAATAATACTGGGTCTGATCCGGAGTCAGAACGGATACCGGAGGAAGAACGCCGAACGCATCCGCTGAAAGGAAGATCACGTTCTTTGCATCAGGACCGGAGGAAATACCGTTTACGTTCTTTGCAATATTGGTAATGTGTTCGATCGGATAGGAAACACGGGTGTTCTCAGTCACGGATTTGTCCGCAAAATCAAGCTTGCCGTTCTCGTCGACCGTAACATTCTCAAGCAGTGCGTCTCTGCGGATCGCGTTATAGATATCCGGTTCGGAATCCTTATCCAGATTGATGACCTTTGCATAGCAGCCGCCTTCCAGATTGAAGACGCCGTTATCATCCCAGCCGTGCTCATCATCACCGATCAGCAGGCGCTTGGGATCTGTGGAAAGAGTCGTCTTGCCGGTTCCGGAAAGTCCGAAGAAGATCGCGGTGTTCTTTCCTTCCATATCCGTATTTGCGGAGCAGTGCATGGAAGCCATGCCCTGCAGCGGAAGGAAATAGTTCTGCATGGAGAACATGCCCTTCTTCATCTCGCCGCCGTACCAGGTGTTAAGAATGATCTGCTCGCGGCTGGTAACATTGAAGAGGACCGCGGTCTCGGAATTGAGGCCCAGCTCCTTATAGTTATCGACCTTGGCCTTGGAAGCCGCATAAACGATAAAGTTCGGTTCGAACTGTGCTTCTTCCTCTGCGGTAGGTTTGATGAACATGTTTCTTACAAAGTGAGCCTGCCAGGCGACTTCCATTACGAAACGGACTGCCATGCGGGTATCTTTGTTTGCGCCGCAGAATGCATCCACAACATAAAGCTTCTTATTGGAAAGCTCATTCAGTGCAAGCTTCTTGCAGGCATCCCAGGCTTCCTTTGTCGCCGGATGGTTATCATTGGGATATTCCGGAGTGGTCCACCAGACAGTATCCTTTGACTTTTCATCCATGACGATAAACTTGTCTTTGGGAGAGCGGCCGGTATAGATGCCGGTAAAAACATCCACTGCGCCGAGATCGCTCAGGTAACCCTTCTCATAGCCTTCAAGAGCCGGATCCATTTCGTCCTTGAACAGAGACTCATAGGAAGGATTGTAGATGATCTCCTTAACGCCGCTGATACCATATTTTGTCAAATCAATTGAGCCCATCGCATTTTCCTCTTTCTTTTAATCACACCGTGCCCGGATAAGGCACTTTGTTAATGCCGGCCATGCCGGCGCTGTTCCTCAAAATGATTCTTTTAGTATAACGCAATTATTATGATTTGTGATGACTTTTTGAGATAACTGACCCTAAGGACGGAAAATAATACATTCGTTTACCGTTTTTTCTTTCCGGGCTGTTTACGTACGGAATATCCGAAACTCCCGAGTTTTTCTCCGAGTGCCAGATAATCCCCGTGTGAATAAACGATCAGCCCCGCCTTTTCGAGGCAGAAACGTCCTGTTTCATCGAGATACTGTTCGTCTGCCTGAACCGCCTCCACATCCGCGATATACATCCGGTGGCTGCCCAGATCCAAATGATCACGGACGCGGCATTCTATATTGACAGGGCTTTCCCGGATGACCGGCGCGAACCGGAGTCCGGAAGCCGGGCCCGGTGTCAGCCCGCAGACCTTCCATTTATCCTCATCCCTTCCGGAACGCACGCCGCAGTGATCCGCCGCCTTTACGAGCCTCTCGTTCGTCAGATTGATCACAAACTCCCCGCTGTCTTCGATCAGCCCGTATGAATATCGCGAGGGACGCACGCTGATATAGACCATGGGCGGATTGGTATTGATATTGCCTGTCCACGCTACGGTAAACAGATTGGTATGGCCTTTCCGGTCTCCGCAGCTCACCAGGACTGCAGGTGCGGGATAGACCATGTTGCCCGGTTTCCATATCTGTTTGGACATTCTCTGTTCCCCTTTCTTCAAACTAAGGTCAAGCGTCATTTTATCATTCTTTCTCTCTGTCCGCCACTGCTTTTAAAGCCGCAATAAAGTAATTGGAATTGTCTTCAATATTCACAACCCGGAAGTTGTGATATAATGATCCTTAAGATCAGAAGCCTGCTTTGCGGACCAGCGTATCAGAACAATAACGGGGGCAATTGGTATGAACTTTCAAAACATGGAATATTTCCTTACCGCAGCCGAAGAGCACAGCATTACCCATGCTGCGGAAAAACTGCAGATCAGCCAGCAGGCGCTGAGCAATACGATTGCTCGAATGGAATCAGAGCTCGGATGCCGCCTCTTTGAAAGACGTCAGGGACTTGAGCTGACTTACGGCGGAAGGAAATACAGGGACGCGGCGATCCGGATCCTTGACATCCAGAAACAGACCACCCGTCTTCTCGATGACATAGACAACAATGTCCGCGGAGAACTCAGGATCGGCATTTCCTATACCAGGGGACAGGCGATCCTGCCGCAGGTGCTGCCTGATTTTGTGAAGAAGTATCCGCTGGTGGAACTGTCCGTTACGGAAGACAGCAATGCGGCACTGGAGCTGCTTCTCGAACGGGGAGAGATCGATGTTCTGATCGGCTTTGTCCCTTCCTCTTTTGAAGGGGCTGTCTGCCATGAGCTGACAAAGGAGCACCTGTACCTGGTCATCCCGGGATCGCTTCTTTCGGAACATTTCCAGACTGACAGCTGTATCCGGGACAAGCTGAAGCATTTCGATGCAACGCATGATATCAGTCTGTTCCGGGACTTTCCCTTTGTTCTCCTGAAAAAAGGAGACCGTATCCGTTCGATCGCGGATGCGGCCTTTTCCGAGGCTGGTTTTTCACCTGTTATAAAACTGGAAACAAGAAACACGCAGACTGCAGTTGCTCTGGCCGCCGAAGGTATCGGAATCACGATCTGTCCTGAGCTTTTTCTGAACAGCAACTATATTGCGTCCGGTTTAAGCGAGTCCTATATCCGGGAACGGGTCGAGATCTGCCCCCTGTTTGACGACAGCCGCTCCGACATGATCGCAGTATCCTATAATAAGAACCGCTACCTAAGCCACGCCGCATCCGATTTCATAGAGCTGTGCACCGCACGGCTCCGGGTCTGATCCGGAAGCAGCCTCCGGATGCTTTATGACGGCAGGTCCCCGTATTGTCCCGTCAGGAATGCTATTGCCTTTTTATAACCTTCAAATCCATATCCCATAAAGGACCTGACACATGCCTTTCCGGCATAGCTGATGTGACGGAACTCTTCCCTGCTGTCAATATTTGAAAGATGCACTTCAACCGCCGGGATCGAAACCGCTTTCAGGGCATCCATGATGGCAACACTTGTGTGCGTATATGCGGCAGGATTAATGACGATACCGTCGGTTCCGTCAAAATATGCCTGCTGGATCCTGTCTACCAGATCTCCTTCATGATTGGACTGATATATCTCACAGTCGATCCCTCCGGTCACACTTTCACCCAGTTCCCTGCAGGCTTCCCTGCAGTATGCCTCAAGGGCATGATAATCCTGTTTTCCATAGATTTCCGGTTCACGGATCCCGAGCATATTCAGGTTAGGGCCGTTTATTATTAATATTTTCATTTATTTTCCTTTTATGATCGATTAAATTACATATTATCTTATGTTTTCATATTTACCAACGGCATCAGATACATTTCAGGATACGATCTGCCGCTTCGCTTATCGTTGTATCATTACTCACCGTGATATCGGCAAATGCCGCATACAGTTCTTTCCTCTCCTCATACATCTTTTCCATCCCGCCTGCCCGGCTCAGGGGCCTGCCCGCTGTCGGCAGCTGATCCAAAGCTCTCCGGACCCAGACGATCCTGCCGTTCTGATGGAGCAGGGGATAGTTTTGTCTCTGAGTGACACATCCGCCGCCGGTGGCAATGATACATCCCGATTCTTTTCCGGCTTCTCTGATCACGGCTGTTTCAAGCTGCCGGAAAGCTGCTTCCCCGTCATTTTCTATGATATCCGGGATCTTCCTGCCCGTCCTGCGAACGATCTCCTTATCTGTATCGATCAGCCGGCGTCCTGTTTTTTCCTGCAGCGCTTTGCCGATACTGGTCTTTCCGGAACCCGGCATGCCGATCAGGATAATATTCTGCATGGACAACTCCATGAGTCTTCGGATCCTCTGAACCTCATCGTCGGGGAATTTCCTGTCAAGCCACAGTTCCGCGCTTCTCCTTGCCTGGGCAACAAGCATGCCGATTCCGCCTGCATACCTGATCCCCAGTTCTTCCGCCTGAAGCAGCAGCGCAGTCCGTGAGGGATTATACACCACGTCCGAAACACCTTCGCATTCCGGAAAAGCCGTCAGATCCAGAAGCCTCTCACCGTTGCCCGGATAAGTTCCCACGGGTGTGGTATTGACGATCAGCCCTGCATCCCTGTGACGCTCCAGATTATCATAATTGTCCCTGCCGCTGCGGCTGATGATAACGACTTCTTTTGCGCCGAGATCCGTTAGTGCAGTCCGCGCAGTCCTTGACGCGCCGCCGCTTCCAAGTACCAGCGCTTTTTTCCCTTCAGGATCGATCCCGGCGGCTGAGAGCATATAGCAAAAGCCGTCATAGTCGGTATTATAGCCATGCCACCCGTCCGGCCTTCTCACCAGGGTATTGACAGCACCGATCCTGCGGGCGGTTTCCGACAGACTCACGCAATACGGGATGACAGTCTGTTTATACGGGATCGTCACATTCATTCCGTCAAGGTCCGTACGTGTAAGGAACTCTCCGATCTTTTCCGGGGCAACCTCATAGCATTTGTACTCTTCCCCGTGCAGCTCCCGATGGATCTGAGGCGAATAGCTGTATCCGAGATGTTCGCCAAGTAAACCGAATCTCATCTTTCTTTATTCTCCCCGTCCCTGCCTGCTTCCTGTTCTGTCGTCCCGCAGCCAGTCAGATCATCCCCGATCAGCTGATGCTGATACGCCCTGCTCATTTCAAAAATAAGCGGATAGAGAGCGCCTAGCCCAGCCCGAAGGTCTTCTCTGCAATCAGTAAGGATGCTCGTAAGCTTTGCATTCTCTCTTTCCGGATCCAGGACAGGGAGACCGTGCTCTTTTTTATACAAGGCGATCTCTGCGGAAATATCCATGCGGTCTTTCAGCGCATTGACGATCCTGCGATCGGCTTCATCGATCTGCACACGCAGCTCTTCCAGTGTTTTATTGCATTTTACTGATGCGTCCATAGTATTCCAATCCTCAAAACTTATAACACGCATTGTTCATCGGGTCCGGCATGTGCCTGTTATCTCTCCTCTGACTCATACAGTCTGATCAGGTCATAGAGCGAAGCAGCCGCTGCGGCTTCCACAGCCGGCACAGCCATTCTGACGATACACGGATCATGACGGCCTTTCACACTCAGTGTGACTTCCTCTCCGGTCCGGGTGTCTACGCTCCGCTGTTCCTTTGCGATCGACGGGGTCGGCTTGAATGCTGCACGGAACACGATCGGCATGCCGCTCGTCAGTCCCCCGAGAGAACCGCCGTGATTATTGCCGCAAGTGGCGACCCTGTTCAGTATATCCCCGTCATCATTTCCTCCATCCGTCAGGATAAACGGGTCATTGTTCTCGCTTCCCTTCATTCCTGCACAGGCAAAGCCTGCGCCGAACTCTATGCCTTTGACCGCCGGGATCCCGAACACAGTCGCTGCAATACGGTTTTCAATACCGTCGAACATCGGCTCTCCGATCCCTGCCGGCACCCCGTCAATAACACACTCGACAATACCTCCGACCGAGTCTCCTTCTGCTTTAGCTGTCTCGATCGCCTGCAGCATACGCTCCGGGTCTGTTTCCCCGCCGATCATGACCGCACGCGCACTGACCGTGATCCCCATCTGCTCAAGCAGCTGCATGGCGATCCCGCCGGCAATGCAAAGCGGAGCTGTCATGCGCCCTGAAAACTGGCCCCCGCCCGAATGATCTCTTGCTTCGCCGAACCTGACCATGGCAGCATAATCCGCATGGCCGGGCCGGGGGATATATTTCAGTTCATCATAATCGGAAGAGCGGGTATTGGTATTCCGGATCAGCGCAGTGACCGGACTTCCGCATACAACAGCTGTATGCGCCTGCTCCTTATCCGCACTTTCTCCGGAATGTCCACATTTTACGCCTGCAATAAACTCAGGCAGGTCTTCTTCTTTCCGGCCTGTCGAATACGGATCCTGCCCCGGTCGTCTTCGTGCAAGGAAGTTCTGAAGTCTGTCCAGATCAATGACCGTTCCTGCGGGGATCCCTTCGATCGTCACACCGATCGCAGGAGCATGCGACTGCCCCCAGATCGTAAACCTGTATATGTTTCCGATAGTATTGCTCATTTTGTACCTCAAGCCTGTTTTGATACGGCTTCGTCTTCAGTCTGAATTTTCCAGCAATACTCTGCCGCCAAGCAGAGCAAAATCATCCCAGAAAGCGGGATAAGACTTCTGAACCGCTTCCGCGCCTTCGACGACGACGGGACCTTCACATGCGATCGACGCAACCGCAGCGCTCATAGCGATCCTGTGATCTCCGCAGCTTCTCACCGTTCCGCCCATCAGTGTTTTCTTTCCCGTGACCACCAGTCCGTCATCTGTCTCTTCCGCATTGGCACCCAGAGCATTCAGCATATCCACACTGGCACGGATCCTGTCGCTTTCTTTGATTCGGAGGCGTTCCGCATGTGTAAAGGTCGTTGTTCCCGGAGACACAGCCGCCAGGACCGACATGACCGGAACCAGATCCGGAATGTTGCGACAGTCGATAATGCTGCTGCCCGATGCGATCTGTTTCTTCAGATGGCGGATCGCCCGGTCTTCCTGAAGAGAATCTTCATCAAGCCCCGTGCAGACCACCGCTCCTTCGGTCAGCATGCCCGCAGTTTCCCAGAACGCTCCGTTCGACCAGTCTCCTTCCACGGTCACACTGCCGGGCGACAGGTACTTTGCCGTCTTTACAGTAATTATATCATCCTTCCGCTCCGTATATACCCCGAACATTTCCAGAGCGCGGATCGTCATGCGGATGTAACCCTCCGATTCCACTGTCCCTGTCAGGCGTATATCAGCCGGTTCGGACAAAAGGGGCAGAGCGAAAAGCAGGCCGCTGATGAACTGGGAGGATACATTGGCCGCGATCGTAAAAGTACCGCCTCTTAAACCACCCGAGGTATCGATCGACCCGTCCGGGTTCCTGGTCAGCGAGCATCCGTGCGATATCAGTTCTTCCCAAAGCGGTGAAAGAGGCCGCTCCGGCAGTCTTCCGTGCATTACAATGTGTGTTTCCAGACCGAGCGCACAGACGACCGGAAGCAGGAAGCGGAGCGTGGATCCGCTCTCTCCCGCATCGAGCATGATCTTTGCGTCATCCTTTCCGGCGCCGTATACTTCATGCACCGCCCTGATGATGTCGCCCAGATAAGAGGACTCATCCGGATCATCATCGCCTGCATTTTCTCCTGCCTCCGGGTAGCCGTCAGGGTCATCGTCACCTGCGGAGGCGCCGGCATACTGTCTGCCGGGACGGATCTCCGGCTCCCGGTTTTTCCGGAGTTTTTCCGAAGGGACGGGCGTCACATGAAAAACGCCCTCTTTCTCATCATAAAGGATGCTGCTCCCAAGCTGTTTCAGACACGAAGCCGTCGCCTCTATGTCCGCGGACAGTTCCCTGCAGTATATATCTGTCGGCCGGTCCGCAAGAGCCGCTGCGATCAGCAGGCGATGCGCCGCAGATTTTGATGATATCGCCCTGACTGTGCCCTCAAGCCGTCCGGGTGTGATCGTTGCTTTCATAATTCTTTCCTTTGAAATCTGTCAGTATTCTTTACGGGACTCAGTCCGGTCCCCCGCACAGGAATTCTTTCATTTCTTCCAATGTGTATTTCCTGATCACACAGTATCCGATCTCCTCCGGCAGGATCAGACTGATCTTCCCGCCCTTGCGTTTTTTATCCGAAAGCATGACCTCATACATCTCATCAGGCGTATAAGTAAACTTTACCGGCAGCCCGAAACGGTCAAGGATCCCGGCGATCTCCGCCGCGCAGGAAGCACTGCAGGTTCCGTCAGCGGCAGCTTTTTCCGCAATCGTCGCCATGCCCATGGCAACCGCCTGTCCGTGGGAAATGCTGTAATTGCTCAGGGCTTCCGCGGCATGCGCCAGAGTATGGCCGAAGTTCAGGAACTGCCTTTTTCCGTTGTCGAACTCATCTACGGTCACAACATCCCGCTTCATTTCAATGCAGCGGGAAACGGTATACTCACGGTCAAAATCCGTCCTTCGCGCTTTCAGATGTTCAAACAGGTCCTCATCCCAGAGGATCCCGTATTTAATCACTTCCGCGCAGCCGTCACGGAATATTTCTTCCGGAAGGGTATCGAGCGTATCCAGATCGCAGAGCACCAGCTTTGGCTGGTAGAAAGCCCCGGCGAGGTTCTTGCCCGCCTCGAGATCGATCGCTGTTTTTCCGCCGACGGAAGAATCCACCTGTGCCAGCAGGGTCGTCGGTATCTGGATATAGTCGATCCTCCTGAGATAGGTAGCTGCAGCAAATCCGGCGAGATCCCCGACGACTCCGCCGCCGAGCGCCACGATCAGGTCACTGCGGGTGACCTGCTCTTTTGCGAGAAAGTTCATGATGCTGATATAATTCTCAGCGTTCTTTGATCCTTCCCCATGCGGAACAACATATCTGATCACCCTGAGGCCTGCCCCGGCGATGCTTTTTTCGACCCTGCCGCCATAGAACGCATCAACCGTGTCATCCGTGATCAGGGCAGCCGTTTCCGCACGCTTCGCGTAATGCTTTATATAGTCTCCGGTCTCTTCCAGCAGCCCGTGTCCTACGACCACGGGATAAGGTGCGGATGTTCCGACATCAATGATATTCATCTTATTTTCCTCTTCTGTGTACTTATGTCAGCCGTCAATGGCCTTTTTCCGTTTTGACCCTTCGTCCAGGATCCGCACCAGTCTTTCCTCATCTTCATCCAGGATCGCCTGCCTGTATTCATCAAGAGATGCGATCATCCAGTCCAGTTCCTTCAGCATGTTTTCTTTGTTATCCATAAAAAGCTCTGCCCACATGCGGGGATTGAGCCATGCAACACGCGTCAGGTCCTTATAGCTGCCTGCAGAAAAACCCTTATGGCTTCCTGCTGTCGGACTCTTGATATAGGCGTTCGATACGACGTGGGCCATCTGGGAGGTAAACGCGATCATACGGTCGTGTTCTTCCGCCGTCGTGACCGAAAGCTTGCCGAACCCGCAGGGTTCCAGCATCTTCTTGATCCTCTCCAGAAACTGAATATCGTCATAAACCGGCGGCACCAGCACCATCGGCGCGTTTTTAAACATGTTCGCCCTGGAATACTTATAACCGGAGTTATGTGTTCCGGCCATCGGATGACCGCCCACATAGGTAAATCCGTACTTTTCAGCCAGGCTGAATCCCAGCCTGCATATGCTTTGCTTATTGCCCAGACAATCGATCACTACGGTGTGCGGATCAATGTAAGGCGCTTCTTTTTCAAACCAGGCCTCCGCCGCATGGACATACGTCGTGATCAGCAGAAGGTCGCATTCCTTCATGTTGTCACGCGCCAGCACGGCGTCCACAGTTCCGTCCAGCATGGCAAAACCCTGGATCGTCTTGTCGATATCATATCCGTACACCCTGTGTCCGGCTTCCTTATAAGCTTTTACAAATGAGCCTCCGATCAGACCCAGCCCGACTACACCTACCGTCATCACGACCTCCGTTCAGCGCCGTTTCTTCTTAGATTAAAATAAAACACTTCTGACCCTGCGGACCTTTTCGGCTGCCGCGGAAAACTGTTCCGGCGTCAGTGCCTGCGCCCCGTCACAGAGAGCATGCAGGGGATCATCATGCACCTCGATCATCAGACCGTCCGCGCCGCAGGCAGCTGCTGCCAGCGCCATCGGTTCCACCATGGATGCTACTCCGGTCGCATGGCTCGGATCAACGATGACCGGCAGATGTGTCATTTCGTGAAGTGCAGGAACCGAAGAGATATCAAGCGTATTTCTCGCAGCTCCGTCCGAGAAATCCCATGTACGTATGCCGCGTTCACAGAGTATGATGCTCTCGTTGCCTCCATCCATGATGTACTCTGCGCTCATCAGCAGTTCTTTCAGCGTATTGGCCGCCCCCCTTTTCAGAAGCACCGGCTTGCGCAGCGTGCCCAGTTCTTTGAGCAGCTCATAGTTCTGCATACTTCGCGAACTCACCTGAATGATATCCACGTCCTCATAGAGGGCGATATGGTTCGTATTGACGATCTCGGACATGACCGGAAGACCGGTCTCCCGCTTCACTTCAAGCAGGATATCGATCCCTTCCCTGCCAAGTCCCTGAAATGCATAAGGCGAAGTACGGGGTTTGAATGCGTCCCCGTGCAGGACCGAAGCACCGGCCTCCTTCACTTTCCGGGCAATACTCATCAGCTGCTCCCTGCTTTCTATCACGGCAGGTCCGGCTATCAGGACACAGCTGCCGTCTCCGATACGGACATCGCAGTCCGGCACATCGATGACGGAATTATCCGGATGGAACTTACGGTTCACTTTTTTAAACGGTTCACTGATGATCTTGACGGATTCCACGATGCTCAGCGACTGCAGCAGTTCCACGTCGATCTTTCCGGTATCTCCGACCAGACCGAGGACCGTATGCTCCCTGCCCACAGAAATATGTACATCCAGTCCCTGTTCTTTCAGCCAGCTGATCAGGTGTTCCCTCTGGTCAATTGTTGCATCCTGTTTCAATACCGCGATCATGATAGTTTCCTCTTAAATCATAAAAAAGAGCCGCACTGGTATTTGTGTGCAGCTCCGGTCGATCCTGTCTTCATGAAATGATCTTTCAGTTCAGGTCCTGTGCATCGCAAATACCTCTTACTTTTTTTCCTCAAAAAAGTAAAGGCCGTAAACATATGCATATGCATAGCTGTCGGAAAAGATCCGTTTCATATATGTATGTTCCCTTTCATACGTTGAAGTGATACTACCACCATGCAAACCGGCTGTCAAGACCCGAAAATTCTTCAAGATCATTATTGACATTATTGCAATGTAATATAAAATAAACTTATTATTCTTTACAACTAAAATCAATTCACGCCGATTGAACATGTTTATCATGTTCCGGTAAGGCGGACAAGGAGGAAACACTATGGGAACAGATAAAAAGGGATTCTCTACAGAAGCCATCCACGGAAGCAGCTTAAAGGATCAGTACGGTGCTCTGATTACGCCGATCTACAACTCTTCCACTTTCATTTTTGATTCTACTGCACAGGGTGCCGCGAGATTCGCTCTGGAAGAACCCGGTTATATTTATTCCCGCCTTGGTACACCAACCACCACGGCTCTGGAAGAAAAACTTGCCAAACTCGAGCACGGCGAGGCAGGTCTTGTCACCGCAACCGGCATGGGTGCTGTCACCGCCACGATCTGGACCGTCATCAACGGCGGTGAGGAGATCATCGCAGACAAAACTCTCTACGGATGCACTTTCGAATTCTTTGAGCACCATCTGAGCCGTTTCGGCGTTACCGTGCATTTCATAGAAATGGCAAACGAGGATGAACTTCGCGCCGCTCTCAACGACAAGACGAAGATCGTCTATCTGGAGACTCCGGCTAACCCGAATCTGAAGATCATCGATATCGAAAAGACGGCAAAGATCGCCCATGAGTTCAATCCGGAGATCAAGGTCATTGCAGACAACACCTTCGCATCCCCGGTACTTCAGCGCCCGCTGGATCTGGGCTGTGATATCGTCCTGCATTCCTGCACCAAGTACATCAACGGCCACGGCGACCTGCTCGCGGGCGTTGTCGTCTCCGATGCAGAGACAATCAACAAGATCCGTCTCGTCGGCATCAAGGATATGACAGGTGCGGTGCTTGCTCCCAACGAAGCATATCTGGTTGAAAGAGGATTGAAGACTCTTGAAGTCCGTATGCAGCGCCACTGCGAAAGCGCAATGAAGGTCGCACGGTATCTCGAGACCAACGACAAAGTCGAGAAGGTCTTCTATCCGGGTCTGGAAAGCCACGAAGGACATGAGATCGCAAAGAAACAGATGGACGGCTTCGGCGGAATGGTCAGTTTCGTCGTCAAGGGCGGACGCAAGAAAGCAGCGATCGTTGCCGACAACGTCAAAGTGGCAACTCTGGCAGTTTCACTTGGTGCTACTGAGACCCTGATCGAGCATCCGGCATCCATGACCCACTCCCCGCTTTCTGAAGAAGAGCTGATCGCAGCCAACATCGAGCCGGGCCTGATCCGCTTCTCCGTCGGCCTGGAAAACGCTGAAGATATCATTGATGACCTGAAGCAGGCGTTCGAAAAGATCTGATCCCGCAAATCAGGGACTGTTCCTCAAACAAGAAAAAGGCTTATCACCAATTCCGGCGATAAGCCTTTATTATTGCAATTCACATATCTGTTTTTACGGCATCAGCAGACCGACTTTTTTCTTTGCCTTGTCAAGCGTCCGGCGGGAGATCTTATAAGCACGTTCCGCACCGACCGCCATCGTTTCTTCAATGTACTTCTTATCGGCGATCAGGCGGTTGAACTCGTCACGGATCGGCTGCAGTTTGTCAGCAACTGCCTCGCCGACGGCCAGCTTGAATACGCCGTATCCCTTTCCTTCGAATTCTTTCTCGATCTCGGCAAAGCTCTTTCCCGTCATAACGGAATAGATCGTGATCAGATTGTTGATGCCATCCTTGCCTTCCCTGTAAACGATCTCGGTCTCCGAGTCCGTGACCGCACGCTTGAACTTGTTGATGATGACATTGCGGTCATCGAGAATGCTGATATAAGCATTCGGGTTGGGATCCGACTTGGACATCTTGCTTGTCGGATCCTGCAGGCTCATGACACGCGCCCCCGCCTTGGGGAAGTAGCCGTCCGGAACCTTGAATACATTGCCGTAAAAATGATTGAAGCGTTCTGCCAGGTCTCTCGTGAACTCCAGATGCTGCTTCTGATCCGCGCCGACCGGAACATAGTCTGCCTGATAGAGCAGGATATCACCTGCCATCAGGACCGGATAGGTGAACAGGCCTGCGTTGATGTTGTCCGCGTGCTTCGCGGACTTATCCTTGAACTGCGTCATACGTCCGAGCTCGCCCATGAGTGCGCTGCAGTTCAGGATCCAGCTCATCTCCGCATGGGTATGCACATGGCTCTGCACAAAAACAAGGCTCCTTTCAGGATCGATGCCGCATGCCAGAAGCAGCGCGAAAGCCTCCATAGTATGTTTTCTGAGCTGCGCAGGCTCCTGACGGACCGTCAGTGAATGCAGATCCGCAATAAAATATGCGCAGTCATAGTCTTCCTGCATCTGCTCCCAGTTTGTGATCGCGCCCATGTAGTTGCCGAGCGTAAAAACACCTGTGGGCTGTATGCCGCTTAAGATACGCTGTTTGACCTGCCTGACTTCTTCCATCTGCTTAAAAGCCTCCTTCACTTAATTCCGAACCTGTCCGTTCATCATACGGACTGCATTTTAATATAATAGCGCAAGTTACGGGATTTGTGAACCACTTTGTTCAGCTCTGGAAATCCATGATACGGCGGATCGTGTTTCCGGTCCTCTTATAGATAAGGTAGGTAAGGACTGAGGTCACACCGTACTTCAGCAGATTGAACGGGAATACGCTGAAGAGCATGAGGGTCATGTTGTCATGTACAAGCGGATTGACCTTGGCAGCCATACCGACGATTGCCTCCATGGAGAGACCGTAAAGACGCCCGTACATCGGGAAAGAAACGTATGCATTCAGGAAAACGCAGACGATCCCGGTGAAGATCGTGGAGATCACCATCGCCTTCTTTGCGCCGCTCTTGGTATGATCCCTCTTATAGATCAGTGACGCAGGAAGTACGTAGCATACACTTGCGACAATGTTCATGAATTCACCGACAAACGCGGTGCTCGTTCCTTTGACAAGTACTTTCAGCAGCATCTTGATCACGATGATCAGGCAGCCTGCCGTAGGACCGAGGAAAAAACCGCCGAAAAGTGCCGGAAGTTCTCCCAGGTCAAACTTCATAAAGGAAGGAAACAGCGGGAGAGAAAAGTCGATCATCATAAGAACTGCCGAAATGGCGCCCAGCATGCCGGCCAGTGCTGCGGTCTTGGTGTTGATGGTTTTGCGGTTCATGGAGTACCTCCTCGAAAATTTCTGATCCGGTCCCGATGCGGCGCATCCGCGAAGATTTGGAAAGAAGCGGAGCGCCGCATCTGTTTTTTTCATAATAATAGTCCCGGACCGACTGGGTGGTCTCCGGGACTCAGAGTTTCGCTGATGTCTGTCCTGCTTCCGTATACAGGAAATCTCCCGCAATATTCACCAAGCGGTATCCTGTGTAAAAAACTCCGGATAAAGATATCCGGAGCATAATACATAAGCCTTACAGACTTATCATGTTCTTCTCACATCCAGACTGTACTGTCGGCTCCGGAATCACACCGGATCCTGCCTCTGACAAGGACCAGCCTTGCTTTGGCTCGCGGGCTTTACCGCCGGTGGGGAATCGCACCCCGCCCCGAAGAATGATTCAGTTGTTGTCAATTACTATACCTCTGTTCGCTTTATATTACAAGCATTTCTTCATTCAAAAACCGTATGGATCCAAATCGGCAGTTATTCACAAAATCATACAAAACTTAATCGTTTTCTTTATACATAATGAACATTGCTTTTTCACTTATATCGTAATAAGATTAGATTTGGTTTAGAAAGTTTTTATAAAGTATAGAAACTTTAAATAATTTAGGAGGTTGTTATGGTAAGTTTTATTATCTGTCTTGCAATCATTGTTTGCGGATACCTCACTTACGGCAAAGTTGTTGATAACGCTTTTGCTCCGGACGACCGTGAGACTCCGGCAGTCGCGATCAACGACGGCGTTGACTTCGTAGTGCTTCCGCAATGGAAACTGTTCCTGGTACAGCTCCTGAACATCGCCGGTCTTGGCCCGATCTTCGGTGCCATGCAGGGCGCTCTGTGGGGACCGATCGTCTTCCTTTGGATCACCTTCGGTACTGTTTTTGCAGGTTCTGTCCACGACTACTTCGCCGGTATGCTTTCCGAGCGTAACAACGGTGCATCCATCTCCGAGGTCATTGGTATCTACCTTGGCCCGACAATGAAGAATGTCATGCGTGTATTTGCAGTCGTTCTTCTGATCATGGTCGGTACCGTATTCGCAGTCGGTCCTGCAGGCCTGCTGGTCAAGCTCCTCACCGAGAAGGGCGTCAGCGGACCGTTCGCATCCACTACCGTATGGCTTGCGATCATCCTGATCTACTACTTCATTGCAACATTCATTTCCATTGATGCGATCATCGGTAAGATCTACCCGATCTTCGGTTTCTGCCTGATCGCCATGGCAGTCGGCGTAGCAATCGGTCTTCCGACTCACGGATATGCTATTCCGGAGCTGTTCTCCAACTTCCGCAGCATGCATCCGGCAGGAACCCCGGTATGGAGCTTCATGTTCATTACCGTCGCCTGCGGCGCTATCTCCGGTTTCCACGCAACCCAGTCTCCTCTGATGGCACGCTGCATGAAGAGCGAGCGTCAGGGACGTTTCGTATTCTACGGCGCGATGTGTGCTGAAGGCTGCATCGCAATGGTATGGGCAGCTGCAGGCTGCGCGATCTACGAAAAGACCGGCGGACTGAGCACGGGCCTTCAGGAGATCTTAAAGGGCGGCCAGTCCGTAGCCATCTATGATGTCTGCGTCAAGACCATGGGCTCTGTCGGTGTTATCCTTGCAATGCTCGGCGTTGTTGCATGCCCGATCACTTCCGGTGATACCGCATTCCGTTCCGCACGTCTTACACTTGCTGACTGGATGAAGCTGGATCAGGAATCTTCCGGCAACAGACTGAAGCTGGCTATCCCGGTCCTCGGCATCGGCGCATTCCTCGGCTTCGGCAACACCTTCGGATTCCTCAGCTATGCTGTTATCTGGAGATACTTCAGCTGGACCAACCAGACCCTGGCTATGATCGTTCTCTGGGCAGGTGCTATGTACCTGGCACAGGAGAAGAAGAACTACTGGATCGGCGCAGTTCCCGCTACCTTCATGAGTGCTGTTTCCTGCACCTACTTCATGATGGCAGGCGAGTGCCTCGGCCTGATCCCGTTCTTCAAGAACAATACCATGGTTGCATACCCTGTAGGTATCATCTTCGCGGCTGCAATGTTCTTCCTCTTCAAGAAGAGCATCAAGAAGTACGAATAAATCAACAGCCGGCAGTTGCATAATCTGTCACATTGTATTAAAACTAAGGGCGGGAGGAGAGATCTTCCCGCCCGTTCATTATTTATACCCGGTTAAACGGAGGTATTGTCTTGTTTGCTCCACAACCCATCTGTAATATCAAACTCGCTCCCGACGTTCTGCGCGATGATAAAAAGCACTGCAGAAAAATCGGTCCCTGCGGGATCGGTGAAAAGGCAGTTTATCTCAACAGCTTTTTCATTGACCGCAGATATTACGTCGTCTATGCGGATATCCGCCGCGTTTTCAAGCGTGTCGCCATGTCCAAAGGAGGCTTTTCCGGAAAGGGCGCGTTCGGGTCGATCCCTTATCTTGTCGTGCTCCTTTCCAACGGTACGGAGCAGCAGTGCAATTTCAAATACGAAGAGCAGGTCGATGAGTTCCTGAACCGCATACGCCGCACCCACCCGGAGATCCCGACTGTGAGCGAGGAAGCGGAAAAACGTCTGGCTGAAGAACGCTTAAAGGAAGAAGCCCGTTATGTCAAAGACCTGTCACCGGCAGCCTCCGCCGCGATCGGAGATCTGAAACGCGCAAAGTCCTGGCTTGAAGATCAGCCGGATATTCCGGAAGAGCTGTCTCTTGCGGCAAAGAAGAAACGCAGCATTGACCGGATGAACCCCTATTACCGCTACGCTGCTCTGGCGATCTTCCTTCTGGCACTGGGTTCCCTGATCTTTGGCATCATATCCCTTATCCGACATGACGGTATTGCGATCTACTTCGTTCTTTTCGGTATGGCTTTTATGTTCTATACCATGTCGTCGCAGGTCCTCCCGACCGGACGCAACAACAAACGCTACGCGGAGGAACGCTGGCAGAAGGCTGTGGCCTCCTCAGCCGCTTTGACCGCTAAGTACGAAGGCTTCCCAGTCCCGCCGCAGTACGCGCACCCGGCTTCCTTTGACCGCATGATCCGCGTCATCCGCGAAGGCAGGGCTGAAGATATAAACGCAGCCTGGGATATCATGAAATCAGACCTCAAAGCAATCAACTCGGATGTGACTGTCTCGCAGACGGAGTATGACGAGATAACGGCGATCAAACCGATGTTCCTGCTTTGCGAATACAAAGATGCTCTGAACTGAGAAGACATGAAAGACGTGCTGAAGACGCATGAATCATTGAGGTATTTATGACAGACATACTTGAGTTCCTGAAAAATGAAGGTGTATCCGCAGATCTGCTGGACGGTGTCCGGGCATTCCGTACAGAATGGCCTGCCGCAGGATCCGGCTATGCTCAAAGAGTGCCGGAACCGGAATACCATTATCTCGGCAGAGAAGTCTGGGAAAAGGCACTTTCCGCTCTCCTTGCGGGAAGAAATCTGCTGCTTTGCGGTCCGAAGGCTACCGGAAAGAACGTTCTGGCGGATGACCTTGCGGCCTGCTTTAAACGGCCTGTATGGAACATTTCGTTTCATATCAATATGGACGCCTCCTGGCTGATCGGCACGGATACCTACGACGGAAACAAAGTATCCTTCCGTCCGGGTCCTGTCTGGCTCTGTGCGCATGAAGGCGGTTTTGGCGTACTGGATGAGGTCAACATGGCGAGAAACGAGGCTCTGGCCGTCATGCATTCGACTCTTGACCACCGGCGCATGATCGATGTTCCCGGATATGACAAGATCGAAGTCCATCCGGCTGCCAGATTCATCGGTACCATGAACTACGGCTATGCAGGGACAAGAGACCTCAATGAAGCTTTAAGCTCGCGTTTTGTCATACTCAGTATGCCATCCATCTCCGATACCGATCTGGACCGTCTCCTTGCGGAGCGCTTCCCCTCTATGAAGGAAAAGATCCGGAACCAGTTTGTAAAACTTTATCTGGAGATCGACAAAAAGGCGCAGAACGCGGAGATCTCCGACAGAGCTCTGGACTTAAGGGGACTTCTCGACGCACTGTCCCTGATGCGGCAGGGGATCGATGCCGGAAGCGCGCTCG
>JAFPHE010000042.1 GCA_017388745.1 Lachnospiraceae bacterium
AACAGGCTTCCGTAGAAACCTCTGCTGGTTATAAAATCCAAAATGCTTTCCGGCAGCGGTTTGCCATCCATACTATAAACCTCACTTGAAGACAGCCGATCCGAGAACAGAGACGATCACTGCGCGGCAGCTGTCTTCTTCCTCCGCGCGGCCGTAGAAGTGCAGATAATAGATGTTCTTTCCCTTTTTGATCTCGGTGCTTTCGCCGAACATCTCTTTTCCCTGTGCGGTGTAGTGGTAGGAATAGGAAACTGCTTTTTCACCCGCAACTTCCTTCGTTGCAACTTCGCCCATCCGGCAGTCATACGGTTCCATCGCTTTGGCGACGGCTTTCGCATCGTTTACGCCGATATCCTGAATGTTCAGCAGCATCGCCTGAAAACCGCCGATCATCTGATAAGCGGCAGTTGCATACATATGCCGATCCGGATCGAACAGGACTTCACCCGGACCTTTGTTGAGGAACTGCAGTTTCTGCATTTCCTCTTCGCCCGGCGCAGCGAATCCTTCCGGATACGTCAGCGCCAATTCCTCATTCAGCAGGACTTCTTTCATTGTTTTCTCCGATAACTGAAACTTAAGAGCTCAGAAAGCGATCGTGACGACGATCTCGACCTGCGAGCCTTCGATACGGACAGCGACTTCGTCCGCAAGGCTTGCGACGATCGATTTTTCAAGTTCGTCCGCGGCTTCCTTGGCTTCTTTATCCTCGGCCGCCTGCAGTTCCTCACGGTACTTGTTCAGTGACCAGCTGTAGGAACCGGAGTTGGCCATATAGCCGCTCGGGCTGCCCATGGTCATCAGACCCAGCGACAGCATGGACGGGCTTTCGCCTTTTGGCAGCATTGCTGCGCCGATCATATCGCGGAGCTCGCCCATGAAACCCTGTGCGGCAGCGTTCTCGTGTCTGGTCGAGACTTCGATCAGTTTCTTGCGGACATCCTGGTTCAGGACAACTTCGCCTTCCATGTGGACGTCAAATTTCTGGTCTTCGCCTTCGATCCAGTATAAAGCTTCCACTTCGCCGACGATGCTGCGCATCATGCCGAAGAGTTCTTCCGCCAGCAGACGGAGACGCAGATTCTCTTTTCTTTCCAGTCCGCTTTCGAGACCGAACTTCTCGGTCAGCTGCAGCGCTTCCTCCATACCGGCGCCGGCGCTCGTAACTTTGATCTGTTCTGTTTTCAAATCGTCCACCCGCTGCTTACGCGATCGTCAGGATATCGGTGAATCCTGTGACTTCGAAGATCTCGTTGACCATCTCGTTGACGTTGCAGACCTTCATCGTGCCTTCTCTTTCGGTCATCATCTTCTGGGTCGCCAGCAGAACACGCAGTCCCGCGGAAGAGATGTACTCAAGATCCTTGAAATCCAGTGTCAGGTCCTTGACGTCTTCCGGCAGAGCCTTCAGTTCCTTGTCGAGATCCGGAGCGGTCGTCGTATCCAGACGGCCTTCCAGGCAGCAGACAGCAGTTCCGTTCTCTGTCTTGTTGGTGATGTTAAGCATAATTTGACTCCTCCTGGTTGTTTATTGAGACCCCGCCCTTAACGGTAAACGATCAGGGTGAGT
>JAFPHE010000043.1 GCA_017388745.1 Lachnospiraceae bacterium
ACGCCATTACTGTCTGATACCGCTCCGGCGAACAGAACGAGGCCGATCAGTACGATCGCAGCCCCGATCGCCGCAAGGATCACGGCGATGACCGCAGCCGTCCTGCTCCAGAACTTTGAGATCAGCTTATAGGTAGACGCAAACGGGACCAATGCCCACCAGCCCGGGATATCCACGGCTTCAAAGACCCGCCAGAGTCCGATCACTGTTAAGACAAGCAGAATGGTTTGAATCATAACGCCCTCCTTTCCGGCCCACAGCCGCTGTTTTTCTTCTCTGCGTTTTTGTTTATCTTGTAAATATCTGCTTTAAAAGCTCCACACAGTAGTCTTCACCGAGCGCACCTGTATTCAGACAGATCTGATAGTTGCGTGCATCTCCGTACTCCATATCGGTATAGACCTGATAATATGCCTTCCTGTGTTTATCCTTATCAGACAGACGTTTCTCCGGAGTCTCATTGGTCTCACCGTAGAGACGGACGATACGCTCCGCCCTGTATTTCATATCCGCATGGATGAACACCTTCAGCACGTCATCCCTGTCTTTCAGCAGATAATCCGCACAGCGGCCGACGATGACGCAGGATTCGCGGTCGGCAATGTCGAGGATGATATCGCTCTGGATCTGCCAGATCTTCTCTTCATTGGTCGGTCCGTAGTAAGACCAGCGGTTCATCATGTTGCCGAACGGTCCGTGCGGCACATATTCTCCCTTTTCCTTGATATAATCCTTGTCGAACCCGCTTTCTTCCGCGACGCGGTCGATGATCTCGCGGTCGTAGCATTTGATGCCCAGTTCCTCGGCAAGACGTCGTCCTACCGTATGTCCGCCGCTTCCGAACTCTCTGCTAATCGTAATGATCTTATATCCCATAACGTCCCCCTTCGGCAGCCGCACAAAAACTGATCGCAGCGCAGCTGTTATTAAGTGTAAGTATATCCGAGACCGGGTCAGAAAACAATATTTTAACTGAATGAAATGTTCCCGTCCTCATCGATCGTAGTCCCTTTGGAAAGGTCTTCGAGCTCGTCGAGGATCCGCTGTTTTTCCGCTCCCTGACACATCGTCGTGCGGCATCCGGACTGCATTGCCGGAACAAAACGCATACCAAGGTATTCTCCGGTATGTGCGTCAAGTCTTACCTGCACTATGCCGGTATCGAGCGTCTTTGAGTTGAACCAGTAATTGCCGAGGCTGTATACAACAGGCACGCCGCGGACGCTTTCGATCTTCTCAAGCACATGCGGATGCGCGCCGATGATCAGATCCGCGCCTGCTTCCGCAAACTGAACCGCCTGTTTATTCTGCCAGTCATCCGTCTGCACTGCGTTTTCCGTGCCCCAGTGTACGAAAACGATCACGCAGTCACAGTTTTCCTTTGCCTCCCCGATCTTCGCGATCAGCCGTTCCGGATTCATACAGCGGAAAACGCCAGGCGTACTGTCTGTTGCGCCCACCGTATCCGGATTGCCCATGCGCTCGATCTGGGTCGCGCATACGATCCCGATCTTGGTCTCACCATTGGTATAGTACCGGATCCTCGATGCTTCATTCAGATCATGTCCGGCGCCGACATAAGGCATCCCGATCCCTTCAAGCGTATCAAAGGTGTCAAGCATCGCCTGCTGTCCGTGGTCATTGACATGATTGTTGGCAAGCCCCACGATGTCCACTCCCATATCTTTCAGCAGAGAGGCGTATTTCGGCCTCGCACGGAAAGTGAACTGCTTCTTTTCGAGCGGCGTGCCGCGTGTTGAATACGGGAATTCATTATTCAGCATGAAAAGATCCGCTCCGCGCATGACCTCCATCATTGCAGCATCGAATGCTTTCCAGATGTCCGGTTCTCCTCCGCTGCGCTGCAGCAGGCTCGCCATAACGGCATAGTTTTCATCAAAGAGGATATCTCCCGCAAACGCCAGTGTGATCACATCGGGATCCGCATTCCTGAGCGGCAGTGTATCCGGTGCGTCAAAGGCATATCTGGTCTCCGGCTCCGTCGTTTCCGTTTCGGTCTCTTCTGCCGAAGTCTCTTCGTTCCCGTTTGCTCCGGGGTCTGTTTCCTTGCTGTCCCCGCCGGTCAGCGGCCGGCTTTCATCAGCATTGCCGGAAATAGCAGCTTCGTCTTCGCTGCCGGCACTGTCTGACCAGGTCTCCATGACTGTCTGAACAGGCCTTTCAGGAAATATTCCCGACCGGTCCGTATACCATAAAAAGGCAGCGCCGATCAGCACCGCAAATGCGATACAGACCGGCAGCCGCCATGGTTTGCGTTTTCTGCTTCTTTTCTTTTTCCTTGATCTTCCGTATTCAGACATCGGGATCAGAACGCCTCAAACGAGATATCAAGGTCGACGTCGGTGTCAATGCCCGGCACCTTTCCCTTGTCGCTGTACTGCCAGAGCGAGTAAGCATACGGGTAATAGAACTCCGAGGAATAGCTTGCGAACCATTTTTCATATGGTTCCAGCTCTTTCAGATCCAGCAGCAAGAGTGCCGTCTCAATGTTGAAATAGATCATCGGACGGTAGCCTGCTTCTTTGATCAGATCACAGTAATATGCGACCAGTTCCGTACGCAGCCCGGGATCGATCTCATCCATACGTCCCGTGCCTTCCGCGGTCTGCTCGACATCGACCACGACCGGTCCGCTGATATCGTGCTGAGCCAGCAGCCCTTTGAGCATCTCGACCTCTTCTTCGACTTCCTCGCGGCTGATCGCCTGGGTAAATACATAAGCACCGGTCCTGATGCCGTTGGCGCCTGCTCCTGCCGCGTTGGCCTGGAACTGTGTATCCTCTACAAGTTTTCCGGAACTGTAGCCACGGTACATCGCGCGGATGATCGCATACTCGACACCCGATGCCGCGACCTCATCCCAGCGGATCTCGCCCTGATGGGATGAAACGTCGATGCCTTTATGGGATACGGTCTTGCCGTCTTCGAGATATTCCCATTCGCCGCTTTCAAGTTTATTGACATTGTCTGAAACATATGCATGCTTCTTCAGTGTATCATCCACAGGTGTGAATACATACCTCTTATCGGCATACAGGATCAGATCATCCTTATAGTACTTCCGCAGTGTGCTTAAGACAGAGTTGCCCTCCGAAAGCGACTCGCGGATGCCGTTCAGCGTTTCCTGTGCTGCACTCGCTGACGCGGACGAAGCCCCTCTCTGCCGGAACTTCATAATGCCGAGTGTCAGCCAGATACCTGCAAGCAGGCTCAGGATGACCAGCATGATCACTGTCTGCGAGGAAAAGCCGGGGCGTCGGCTACGTGCGCGGCGCTCGCTGTAGACTCCGGACGGTGCCTGGCTGCTGCCGTTTTCATCACGGCGGGCTTCAAATCCGTCGGAGCCGATTCCGCGCCGGACGTTTCCTCTTCCGTTTTGTCCGCCTTTTCTCCTGCTGGTACCTCTCTTTGTATTATCATTCATAGGTTTGATCTCCAAATCTTCACTCTTCTGCAAATCCCGTACATTATAACACAAGATCGCCGGATGGCAAATGATTTTCCTTGTACGCAAAACGGTACCTGATTCCTGTGCAAAGTAAAACAGCCACTGTAAAGAACTGTTCTTTACAATGGCTGTCATTATTCCCTGTCCGGTCAGGTGCAACTTTGCCGGAAGTATTCCGGATTCAACGTTATGTCAACCGCATATACCGAGTGCCCGGAGTACTTCCGCCACTTCGCTTACCGGCACGATCGTAAGGGTATCGCGGACTTCTTCCGCCACGTCCTTGAGATCATCTTCGTTATCCTTCGGAATGAATACTTTCTTTACGCCTGAACGCTGTGCCGCCATCAGTTTTTCCGGCAGGCCGCCGATCGGATTGACGCCGCCCTGCAGGGATACCTCTCCGGTCATCGCCACCGCCGGTGATACTGCAATGCCGCTTATAAGCGATGCCAATGCCGTCGTCAGCGTGATTCCGGCAGACGGGCCGTCCTTGGGCGTAGCTCCGTCCGGGACGTGAATGTGAAGATCATGGTCCTTGAACACGGAAGCCTTATCGGGGAACATATCCTTGACCAGGCTGACCGCGATCTGTGCGGACTCCTTCATGACGTCTCCGAGCTGGCCCGTGATCGTCACCTTGCCGTCGCCTCTTGTCAGCATGGTCTCAATGTAAAGGATGTCGCCTCCGACGGATGTCCAGGCAAGTCCCGTGACAACACCGGGTTTTGCACTCTCCTTTACATTCTTGCGGCGGATCGGATGCGCGTCCATGAACTCGGGAAGCGTCTCCGGCGTGATCGTGATCACGGATACGTCCTCTGCCTGTTCCGCTTTGCCGGTCCCCTGCTCTTTTTCGTCATTCTGCTTTTTCCGCACAAGGCGCACCGCTGCGCTCCGGCACAGCAGGTCCATACGTTTCTTCAGACCGCGCACACCGGCTTCCCTTGTGTATTCCGAAATCACCTTATCGATCGTCTCATCGCTGATCCGGAGACTGTCCTGGCTGATGCCTACGGCGTCCATTGCCTTCGGCAGCAGATGGCGCTTTGCGATCTCAAGTTTTTCAACGGGCGTATAACCCTGGAACGGGATCACCTCCATACGGTTTAACAGCGGCTCCGGTATCGTATCCGTCGTGTTGGCCGTACAGATGAAGAAAACGTCCGAAAGATCATAGGGAACATTGAGGTAATGATCCGTAAAGGAAAAATTCTGTTCCGGATCCAGCACTTCAAGGAGTGCGCTTGCCGGATCGCCGTTATAGGACTGGGACAGCTTGTCCACCTCATCAAGGACCATGACAGGGTTGGACACGCCGCTCTTACGTATGCCGTCGATGATGCGTCCGGGCATGGATCCGATATATGTCCTCCTGTGTCCGCGGATATCCGCTTCATCACGGACTCCGCCGAGAGAAACCCTTACATATTCCCTTCCGAGCGCTTTTGCAATGCTCTGTCCGATACTGGTCTTGCCTGTACCGGGAGCGCCGACGAAGAGCAGGATCGATCCTGCCTGCTTTCCGGTCAGCTGCATGACGGCGATCTGTTCAATGATCCTTTTCTTGACTTTCTCCAGGCCGAAGTGATCAGCCTCCAGGATCTTCTCTGCCTCGTCAAGGCCGATGACCCTGCCTTCCTCCTTCTTCCAGGGAAGAGAGGTCAGAAGCTCCAGATAATCTGTCAGCATGCCCGTCTCGGCACTGGAACTTCCTTCTGACTTCAGACGGTTCAGGACCCTCCGGCCTTCCGCGCGGGCGGTCTCATTCATCTCCGACTCATCGAGTTTGATCTCGAGCTTCCGAAGGTCGGATACGTTTTCAGGATGCATATCGTCCAGTTCTTTCTGGAGATATTCCATCTGTTTCTTGATCGCGGATTCCTTATAGATCTTCTGGTAGTCCTCTTCCTGTGCGGTACGCGCCTTTGCCCTGACCTTAATGATCTCCAGATTCTCATAGAGCATCTTTTCCAGCAGATCAAAACGTTTCTGCTGACTGTCCTCTGCCAGAAGGGCGTAGCGTTCTTCATTGCTCAATGACACCCAGGGTGAAAAAGCACCGGCGATCTCCCCGATGTTATTCCAGCCCGATACGATGCCGCTCATGCCGGTGCCCCACTGGAAGTCCTCCGAGATCTTCGAGATCTCCTGCTTGAGGGCGCTCAGCCTGGTCTCCGCATATTCAGGATCCAGGTCCTCGATATCCCAACGTTTCTCCACTACGATATCGATACTGTGATCCATAAAGACCGTGATCTCTTTGATATCCACACGGTTCTGCAGGTGGATGACAAGATAGCCGTTCTCATTGACCTCATTGACCACGCCGGTTATGCCGATCGGATAAAAGCTGTCGTTCTTCAGTTCCTCCTTGCGAAGATCTTCTTTCGTCACGATCAGTGTAACGCGGTCGTCTGCCTTGGGATAACGCCCGGTGAGTTTCTGATACATGGAACTCTTCAAATATATGACCGCATCTGGGACTGCGATAATGTTATGTACAGGTAAAACAGCCATACGTAATCTCCTTTCTCCGTATTAGGTATGGACCCGAATATAACAATATCACCTTTGTTAGCACTCGTCAATATTGAGTGCTATTAAAATTTTATAAAGAAAAAAGCCTGAAACATAAGTCCCAGGCAATTGAAGATAAGATTCAGTTAAGAATTTCGATATACTTAATACATTCGAGCTTTTCGATCTTTTCAATAAATTCGGTATGTTTCTTTCCTTCCACACTGATCACGATCGCAGTATCGTCCTGATCGAATCTTGATCTCTTGATCTCTATGTTTTCTATTCTCAGATTCAGATCATTCACTATTTCAAGGATCTCCGTGATACTGCTGTTTTCCGTGATCTCTATGTAATAGTATTTCAGGACTGAATGCTCGTGAATATAATCGTCTGCCTTTCCGAGGAACCTCAGTGTTAAAAGAATGATCACTGTCGCCAGTATCGCAACCTTGAAATATCCTATTCCCACAGCCAGGCCGATACATGCAGTCGTCCATAATCCGGCGGCTGTCGTAAGACCCCTGATCTGGTTATTTCCGGTAACGATGATCGTTCCGACACCGAGAAAACCGATGCCTGATATGACCTGGGCTCCCATCCTTGATACATCGCTGATATATTCAGGGTGGATCTCCAGCATTTTTTCACTGATCAGCATGACGACGGCAGACCCGACGCACACCAGTATGTGCGTTTTTATTCCGGCTCCGCGCCTTTTCAGACCTCTTTCCGTTCCTATTGATAAACCGCATAACATAGCGACCAGCAGCCGCAGTATTTCTTTGTCTAATCCTATATTAAGCATTATCTTTCTTTTTCAAACCTCAGAAGCTTATCTATGCTGTTTTTATACTGCTGCTTTCCCGCTTCGGTATCAGCTTGTCGGGGATACCTTTGAATCGATATGCATGCCCATGCCGGCAGTATGTGCGGATACCTCGGAAGCAAGGTAAAGGACCGCATTGGCGATCTCTTCGGGCTTTGCGTAACGCTTGTCCATCGCATAGGTGCCTGCAAGCATCGCCATGGCCTCTTCATGGGTCATGGTATCTCCGAAGAAATCCTTCTCGATACGGAGCATCATCGGCGTATCTACCGGACCGGGGCAGACATAGTTGACATTGACACCTACCGGTCCGAGTTCCAGGGCGATGCACTTGGTCAGACCCGCAACGGCATACTTGGAAGAAACATAGGCACTGTTTCCTGCAGTGGGCTCGTAAGCAGCTGCGGAAGCAATAACCACGACGGCACCGGACTTCTTCTCGATCAGGATCGGAGCCGTATACTTCATCAGAAGCATAACAGAGAATACATTGAGCATATAGGTCTGCTGGAACAGCTCAAGCGTCATATCCTGAACCGGATGCGCCTTGCCCTCATAACCCGCATTGGGGACTACGATGTCGATCGTTCCGAATTTCGCAACCGCGCTGTCGACGAGAGCCTTGATCTCATCTTCCTTGTTCATATCGGCTACAAATCCCGCGATCTGTCCGTCCGCCGCATCCAGTGTCGGGATCAGTGCGTCGATCTTAGCCTGGCTGGTGGATGAAAACGCCACCTTTGCGCCCTCTGCAAGAAAGCCCTTGACGATAGCTGTGCCGATTCCGCCGGTGCCTCCGGTAACAAGAACTACCTTATCCTTCAGTTTCAGATCCATAAAAAAACTCCTTTCACAGTTTTGTTTTTCATCATATCCGCGATCAGCCGCTTCTGCGTGCCATCTCCCGGCGCTCCACGAAATCATGATAGATAAAATTCAGGATCGCCACAAACGGGATCGCAAGCAGGATGCCCATGACGCCAAACAGCTTGCCGCCGACGATGACACCGATCACGATCCAGACACCCGGAACGCCGAGCGTACCGCCGAAGAGCCTGGGTTTGATCACATAGCCGTCCAGCATCTGCAGGATAAAAGTAAAGATCAGAAAGATCGCAGCATCCACCGGTTCCGCAAAGATCAGAATGAAGGCGCCGATAAAAGCACCGACGAAAGGACCAAAGGTGGGAGCCAGGTTGGTCACGCCGACGACTACTGAGATCAGTACCGCGTAGGGCATGCCCGTGATCAGCATGAAGATCGCATTGATCACGCCGACGATGATCGCGTCGAGTACATCACCCACGACATACTTGCCCATGATGACATTGCACCGGGTCATGAAGTTCAGCAGCGAGGTGTATCGCTTCTCATTGAACATGCAGCGGCACAGCCTGTCTATTCCGCCAAGCATGGCTGATTTGTCCGAAAGAAAATAAAGCGCAAGGATAATGCCGATGAGAATGTTGATGGACTTGCCGCCCACGGTAAAGGAACTGTTGATGATCTTGTTGGCATTTCTTGACAGCAGGCTCGCGATCTCATTGAGGATATTGTCACTGAACGCGGTCAGTCCGCTGATATCGAGGTTCATCGCTTTTGCTTCTTCAGCGACATCCTGCAGCAGTCCGCTCAGTTTCGCCGAATAAAAGTTGATGTTGGCAACGAACTGGATGACAGAGGCCACGATCTGCGGGATCAGCAGGCTCATCAGCAGCCCGAGCAGAACGGCGATCAGCACCAGCGAAAGGATCATCGCCAGATTATACCGCACTTTGTCGTGATGGATCCTTTTCAGCAGATGCAGCTCAAACCACTGGATCAGCGGTGTCACCAGATATGCAATGATGATGCCGATGATAATAGGCTCCAGGATCCTTAAGAAAGCGCCTATGGCTCCGAAGAATCCCGAAATATGACTGAAGAACAGGTAAACAAGAACCGCTGAACAGCTTGCGATCGTATACGGGACCCATTTCCCTTCCAAAAAGTTCTTTCTGTTCATAAGCTTCTCCGCTCGTTATTGATCACTGCTCCGCAGCGGCATATCCAGCAGCTGATAGAGCAGACGGTATAATTCCGCCGCATCCTCCCCGGGGATGGCGAGACAGCCGCCGACGCTGAAGGGGATGTCCTTTGCGTCTTCCCTGAGCGCGATGCCTTTTTCAGTGATGCTGACCTTTACGACCCGCTCATCTTCCTCGGAGCGCTTCCGCACCACATATCCGTCCTTCTCCATCTTCTTGATCAGCGGTGTAATGGTGCCGTTATCCAGGAACAGCCTTCGGCAGATCTCACCGACGGTGGCTTCCTGCTGCTCCCAGAGTACCAGAAATACAAGGTACTGGGTATAAGTGATACCCAGGGGTTTCAGATAAGGATTGTACTGATTGATCACTTTTCGTGCACACGCATACAGCGGAAAGCACAGCTGATTCTCAAGCTTCAGCTGTGGATAATCATCCGTAGTCTGCTGCAGGTTTTTTTCCATGTCCGTCCTCACTTTATCCGGACCGGTTCAGCCGGCCGCGTGATGTATAGAACCATTTCTATTTTATCAAATACATATAGCTTGTCAATGGAGGCGGCGAAAATTTCAGATCCTTATTGCCGAAAGCCTTGCCGGTGTCCGCCGGTTGTATTATCTTATAATGACGCTGTAAAAAACAGTTCGGATATGTTAGAATCAAATCATGGATCCGGGCATGCCCGGCAATCAAGCTGTCTGAAAAAAGGAGGTATCTTATGGCAAATCTTGCATTCCTGGGAGATTACGCTTCGAAGCTCGTATGGAACATAGCCGCCGCGCTCATTATCTATATCGTCGGCAAACGGCTGATCGCTTTTGCACTGAAAGGCGTTGAAAAAGCGACTGGCAAGACAGGCATGGATGAGACCCTTGCAAAGTTCCTTCGTTCCGTTGTCAAGATCGCCCTGTATGTACTGCTGGTCTTTATCATCGTATCCCAGCTCGGCGTCAACACCGCATCCCTGATCACTGTACTCGGCTCTGCAGCTCTTGCTGTCGGTCTTGCTCTGCAGGGATCTCTTGCAAACTTTGCCGGCGGCGTTCTGATCCTTCTCACCAGTCCTTTCAAGGTAGGTGACTATATCATTACCGGACTCGGTGAAGGCGTTGTCGAAGAGATCAATCTGGTCTGCACCAAGCTGACCACATTGGATAAAAAGGTCGTAGTCATCCCCAACAGCGCGATCTCTGCTTCTCCGATCACCAACTGCAGCACCCATCCGACCAGACGTGTCGACATTGCGGTGCCTGTCAGCGCAAAGTCCGATGTTACAAAAGCCCGCCGGATCATGGAAGACTGCTATAACGCCCATCCCGACATCATAAAGGACGGCACGGTCGCTTCTCACCTGGACGCATTTGTTGAAAACGGAGTCACCATCGCTGCCTGCGGTTTTACCGAAGGCTCCAAATACTGGGCAGTAAAATGGCAGCTTCAGGAAGATATCAAAAAAGCTCTTGCTGAAGGCGGCATCGTTATCCCCTACAGCCAGATGGATGTACATGTCAAAAACGACTGACCGATCAGCTGCTGACGGCTGACCGGCCATGTGCCGCAGTGCTGATAAAACACTTCGTACACTGTCAGTGCCATATGGAACAATTTAAAACGCCGGTTCGGATCACCGAACCGGCATTTTCGTTCTCATATTCTCAATCAAGCACCATGACTGCTACAGCCAGAGGCGCTGCCGCACTCACCAGATTGGCGACAATACAGTAGGCAGCAAGCCTTTTTCTGCCGGTATCCCGGTATATCTGTGTATACACAAGGTATTCCAGGACAATGACCACGATCTCGCCAACAAGAATATACGTGCCGTAGCGGATCCCCATGAGGTAGCAGCACACGATCAGAAGAAGATTGAAGATCAGGTTGCTTACGAGATTGACCGGAATGACCCACCAGACCGGTTTCAGCCGGAAGATCAATGCTATGATCAGCTCCAGTATCATGGTGATCAGAGACGCCGTCCCCAGAAGCACCATAAAGATAAGGATCTCCGCAAAGATCCCCTGGCCGTTATCGGGCATATTGGGATCCGGCACCGGTGCATTCGCAAACACACTGCCGGGCTGCCTCAGCAGCAGCACGCCCGCAAGCGTGAAACAGGTGAGTATCACCAAACTGAAGATCCAATGCTTTTTCATCATGCCTTCACCTCCCGCTGCCTGAACGTATTTGCCTGATCACATAAAAGACTTATAAACGATCAGCTCCACTGTGTCTTTCATGATGCCCACCTGGACATCATCCGCGATGTTGGCGATAATGGATTTCTCAAGTTCGTCCCAGGCTTCCGCAGCGATCTCGCTGTCTTCCTTTGCTTCTTTGACGGAATCGCGGTATTTCTGCAGGGACCAGGTATACATCGACTGCAGCATCATCGGATCCTCCCCGCCCATGGCTCCATAGTCAAGCATGGGGATGCCGCTTTCCGCTTCCGTCTTTCCGATATCATCGTAATGCTGAAGACCGATCTCGACCATCTCCCGGATCTTGCCCATGATGCCGACCGCGGAGATATTCTTCCCTGAGGTGGAGACCGACATCAGTTCATCCCTCTTGTCGATATCCATCTCTGCGCGGCTTGTCAGATGCAGCCTGACTTCTCTTGCGTTTCCGTCGATCCAGAAAACGGATTGAGACGGTTCCGCCACCGCCCTGATCATTCCCAGCATTTCTTCCGCCAGCAGCCTCACATGGATCCCTGCCTTATGGCTCAGCTTTTCGTACTGAGCAAAGCGCTCTGTCTCCTTTAAAGCTTTCTCCATGCCGGCGCCGCTGTTGCTGACAAAGATCTTATCAGTTTCCATAAAGCTTCCTTTCTCAGAGATTCTTTCGAATTGTCAGTATATTCCTGCCGTCCTTGTACTCATAAGTAACATCGTCCATGGTGTTCTTCACCAGGAAAATGCCGAGCCCGCCGATCTCCCTCTCATCCGCACCGAGAGTCACATCCGGATCTTCCTTTGCCAGAGGATCGTACGGCATACCGTTATCCATAAACGTAAGGACGACTCTCAGCGGATCCTCAAGGGTCTCCACGCGGATCACTGCTTTTCCGATATTGTCTTCATGCGCATAGGCGTAACTTGCGATATTTACGAATATCTCCTCTACCGCCATGTCGATCTGCATTTCCGCCTTCATCGGACACTCTGTTTTCTCAAGGTGTTCATCCACAAAGTCTATGACGTTCTGCAGATTCTCCTTTTTTGCTTCTACAACAAGCTCATTGACGGAGAAAAGAAGCGTATCATACTTATCGATCAGCTCCAGAAGCTCTTTCTTCCAGTGTTCGATCTCTTTTCTGCCCTGCTCCGTCTCAAGACCTTTGCGCCGGATCGACCTGCGGATCATCCTCGTATAGCCCACGATGCGCGCTTTATCCTCGACCTCCCGGATCTTGTCGGCATTCGTTGTTCCGAGATAGAGTTCCAGCGCTTTATGCCAGAAGGTCTTCGACGTTTCAAAATCGAATCCCTGGAAGCGCTTTACGACCTCGTGATCCACTTCAGAAAAGCCTATGAAAGCATTGTACATGGAGCCGAGTTCAAAGATCCTGTTGCCTACGGCAAGCGTATCCATGTCGATCAGCAGCACTTCATCATTCTGAAGTTCCAGATTCTTGGTATGATAATCGCCGTGGATCATATGGAGGTCTACCGGTACCGCCTCAAAAAGCCCAAGCAGTTTACTGCCGGCTTCCTCCGGAAGATAGTCCTTCATAAACTTTGCCCAGCCGATGGCTGTATCCCGCATGTCGGGAAGCGCTCCTTCCTTAACACGGGTATCATGGATCTTTTTTAAAAAATCCACATATTCATGGATACACCAGTCCAGCTTATCCGGTTCTTCCTGGATCATACTGGAGAATGACCTGGCGTTCAGGAGTTCAAATACGGAGCCGTAGCTGTCTCCGACGCGCACTACGTCATAGGAGATCGCCGTCGGGATCCCCAGGACCAGTGCGAGCCGCGCAACTTCTCTTTCATGCTGAATGTCCTCAAGCGCGTCCGCGTTGTTGTAGACCTTGACCACATTGTCTTTATCAATGCGGTACAATGTCCCGTTCGCGCCCTTACCGATCACTTCGCATCCCTCGATGGAGACCCGGCGGTATGCCTTTTTGACCGGCATCATTTCGGTAAATCCTGTCATATCCAGGACTTCATAGACCTCCGGCTTTACATTGATGATCGAAAGCTCCTGATGCGATTTCCGCAAATGCAGTATCACTCTCAGTCCTGCGCTGGAAATATATTCAAGCTCTTCCGCATCGATGACAAGAGGCCCTTTTCCGGCACCGCCTAAGACCTGCTGGATCTCGCTCTCAACTTCGGCCGCATTATTGGAATCGATCCTTCCTGCAAGTCCGACCACAAGCGATGTGTCATCCTGCTTTAAGGTCACATTTTTCATTGAATCCACCCTTCCGCTGCCTGTCGCAGCTGATCATCCGTCCGCAACTGTGCGCGCTGACAGATCACTCGATCGTAAGGATATCTGAAAAACCGGTAAGTTCGAATACTTCCATGACCTCTTCACGTACATTGATCACTTTCATACCGTCCTTTTTGGCCATCGCTTTATGCGCGGAAAGAAGGACTCTCAGACCCGCGGATGAAATATACTCGAGATCCTTGAAGTCAAACTCCAGTTCCGAAATAACATCCAGTGAAGCGTTCAGTTCCGCTTCCAGCTGCGGTGCAGTAAGTGTATCGAGCCTTCCCTCCAGAGCGATGATCAGCCTGGAATCATTCTGACTTTTTTTGATTTTCATTTGGAAAGATCCTCCTTGTATTGCAAATCTACCTTAAAGGTATATAAACAGATGAAGCTTACTTATAGAGCAGGCACAGCATGGTGATATCATCAAACTGCGGTGCATCCTTGACAAAGCCGTTGATATCTTTTCTTACTATTTCCAGCGTTTCGGCTGCTGTTGCCGTTCTGCTGTGATTTAAGGAATCCAGCATCCTGTCCTTTCCGAAAAGCTCGTTATCGCTGTCTGTTGCTTCCGTCACACCGTCCGTATACACAAACAGCCTGTCCCCGTGTTCCAGCTGTATCTCATAGTCTTTATAACACATATCTTCCATTCCGCCAAGTACAAGTCCGTGACTGTCCTTAAACAGTTCATAATGACCGTCCCTGCGGCAGATGGCCGGATACTCATGGCCGGCATTGGCAGCCCGCAGCATTCCTGTGGAAAGCTCCAGGATGCCGAGCCATACGGTCACAAACATTTCCGCACGGTTGTTCCTGCACAGCTGTTTATTGACCCTGGTCAGTGCCGCACCCGGCTGATTCCCGTTCTGCACTGCCATGCTGATCAGGATCTTTGAGACCATCATAAAAAGCGCACCGGGAATGCTTTTCCCCGAAACATCCGCGATGACCAGACACAGGTGATCGTCATCCACCATAAAGAAATCGTAGAAGTCGCCGCCGACCTCCCTTGCGGGCAGCATAGCAGCATAAAGATCAAACTCACCGCGGTCCGGAAACGGCGGAAACAGCGAAGGCAGAGCGCCTGCCTGGATCTTGCTTGCCACATCCAGCTCCGCTCCGATCCTCTCCTTTTCCGCTGTAACACGGGTCAGGTTTGCGACATAGTCCTGGATCTGCTCTTCCATCCGGTCAATGGAATCGGCCAGCACTCCGATCTCATCCTGATTTCTGATCGTTTCGGTCAGTTTCACCGGAGCGATGACATTCTCATCCGCAAAGCGTTCCGCTTCATCCTTGATCTTTACAAGCGGCTGGATGACCAGGCGGTAAAGATATCCTCCCTGTGCCAGAATAACAACTGCAGCTGCAACGAGCAGTGCCAGCACGATCTTCCGGATAAACTGCTGCCGGAATGCGACAAGGGTATCCATCTGACGCTGCACACAAAGAATGGCTTTCGTCTTGTGGTCGGCACCCTTTAAGGGGATCATCGCCGTAATATGCGGATCCGTCTGAATATATCCTTTATCCCGGATGACCAGCTCCCTTTCCGAAGTTCCTTCGTACAGCGCCCGATACTTCTCCCTGTACTCATCATTGGTCGTCTTCCGGTAAAAGCCGAATTCATAAACTCCATAGGGGCTGTTTTTATTGATCGTTGAAATGATAAAGGTAATATGTCCGTAATCCGTAAGATCCGGCCGTATCACATAGATAAAGGTCACATCCTGCGAATTGCAGAGCTGGTCCATGCTGAAGTATGAAGCCAGATACTCGGAAGACTTGCCACCGCTTTCCACGAAACGGTCAATGTGATCCGGATTGACCGTCAGTGCGGCGGAATCAGCCGTCCGGAATGCACCGTCCGCATATTGTTCAAGCAAAAGATCGGTAAATTCTCTGTAGCCGATCCAGCCGATAATCGATGCAAAAATGATCAGTATCGCTATGACACCGGCAAGGATCCTGACGCCTATTTTTTTCCTGATTGCATTAATCATCTATTCCTTGATCCTGTTGATTCTGATCCTTACCTGGCAAGATACGGGATGACCGCCGCGGTAAGGTTGCTGAGCCAGGTCGTATTGTTGGCACGCTTCATATCAAGTGTGTTGATCACGACCGAACGGATGCGGATCCTGCCGGGTCCAAAGGGATCCGCCGCGGAGCTGACAGCACTTATGACATAATAACTGCCGCCCTCCGCGCCGAGGTACATCATCTCATGACCCCGGAAAAAGAGTGTGGAACCTGCCGGCAGCCCTTCAAGGACCTGACGCTTTTCATCGTCGCTCATACTGCTCAGATCATATTTCATTGCCGGCGCTTCCGCCTGCCAGGTCGTATTTCGCGGCAGTTCCAGCCCGAAACAGCGGTAAACGCCCCGGATATAGCCGGAACAGTCTTCTGCTCCGAGCATGCCTCCCCAGCCGTAAGTGTCGCCGAGCATATTGAAAGCAACTCTCAGTATGTTGCGTTTCGTCAGCGGAAGATAGCCGATGCTTACTCCGTAATGCTGTGAGATCAGAGCCTGTTTTTTTGCAAAGCTGCCGTCTGCCAGCCTGACAGGGATGTATACTGCGTAATTCTGCTGCGGGGAGCGGTTTGTGATCCTTCCCGGAACGGCGATATACGGGATAAGCTCCAGCATGGTGCCCTGCGTCAGCATCAGGCCGGAGATTTCCGGGTCTGTATTCGATTCCTCGAGATAGATCCGGTTGTCCGTAACGATCAGCGTGCGGTCCTCCGGAAGATCCCAGGCGCCGAGCCATTCGGAGCGGCTTTTACAGACCGCAACGTCTTCTGCCCTGACCCAGCCTCCGCAATTGGAAGTCACGCCGTAAAAATATCTTCCGTCCCCGGACCGGGCAAGAAGAGCCATCGGCTCGTTGACCCTGACAGAAGAAAGCTGGACATAGTCAAAATTGATATCTCCCTGTTCGTCCGTTACGATCTCATCCGTCGGATAGGCTCTCAGGTCCGTCCTGTGCGTGATGATGCCGTATTCAACGGCATGGGATCCGTTGTAATCTTCATTCCGGATATTTCCGGTGATCCGCTGCATCATTTCTTCGGAGACAACGCTGCCGTACGCATCCCAGTACTTTCCGTTCAGGTAGCCCTGAAACTCAGTGACCGCCGATTCGTAGAGCCGTTCCGGCAGTCCTGCTTCCTCAACGGTCCTGAAGGAGCGAAGATCATACATCCGGCATTCTGTTTTTGCCGTCATGGCACTGTTCAGGGAAGTGATCCCGCGCCAGTCAGCCAGCACGTCATCCGCATGCGCGTCATTTCTCACCCAGTAGTCCGGCCAGCTCATGCTGTCCGTAACGCCGGGCATATAGAATACGGCCGCCGAAGAAGGGATCGCAGCTGCCGAAGAGAGGGTCCACGCCGCTGCCATGCAGGCGCACGATGCAAAAAGCACCGCCTTCTTCCCGATACTCTTTATTGTCATTATTGATTTACCGCCTTTATTATTGATCGATCAGCCGCCTCAGAACTGATCCGAATCATCCAGTGCGCTTATCAGGCCCGGAACAAACTGTTTCTTTCGAGATACCACTCCATCCAGATGAGCTTTTCCGTCCGCAGTGTCCGCACCGAACGCTTCCTGCAGAAGAAGGTCCGCATTTTTTCCGGCATACAGGACCTCGCTTGACTGGTCACCGATACTGGTCGCAAGATAAAACGCCATGTCGACCTTTTCATTGCCGGGGACTTCTGTGATATAGAAGGAAATGATCTTTTCCGCCTTTTCCAGATTCGTCGTGCTGTTGAAAGTACCCTGCGCGATCGCCATACGAACGTTTCCGTGACGAAGGATCTTGCAGTCATTATGGAAGATCCCGTCAGGCGTCTTTCCGCTTAAGTCTTCTCCCGCATCGAACATGTCCGAAGCCAGCCTGTCCAGGTCTTCTCCGGCGATCCGGGCAAGTTCCATTGCGGTGCGGCAGTCCTTCGGTGTGCATGTGGGCGAGCGGAACTTAAGCGTATCCGAAAGGATCGCGCAGCAGAGCAGGCCCGCTGTCTGCGGAGTGATCTCCACACCGTATTCATTGTACATATCATAGATGATCGTCGCCGTACACCCTACCGGCTGGTTGCGGAAATAGATCGGCCCTGTCGTTTCCATGTCGCCGATCCTGTGGTGGTCGATGATGCCAAGGATATCGGCTTCTTCAAAGCCGTCCACGCACTGGCTCTTTTCATTGTGGTCAACGAGGACCATCTCCTTGCGCTTCAGATCAATGAGGTTGCGCTTGGATACAAGTCCCTTCACAACGCCTTCGCTGTCCACCACCGGAAAATAATCGAACCTCACCCGGCTCATGACCTCGCGTACTTCATCCAGCGGGGTCGTCGGAGCAAAGGTCGTCACCTTTGTCTGCATATGATTTCCGACCGGGATACTCTGATTGACAAGGCGGGAAGCTGTATACGTATCGTAAGGCGTACTGATCAGGGTGCAGTCATGTTCCGCGGCCAGCTTCGTAATGGTCCTTGCGATCCTGCTTTCAAGGCAGACGATGACCATGGAGGCCCCGAGTTCGATCGCACACAGCTGCGCTTCATAACGGTCGCCGACCATGACGATATCGCCTTCCTTTACTTTGTTCTCCATTGCCTCCGGAGAACCGGCGCCGATCGTGACACGGCCTTTGTCAATGATCCTTTCCGGGTTGCCGCAGATCAGTTCGCCGTCGATCGTTTCAAGAAGGTTTCTGAGCGGCACCTTGGCTTTGGAAAGTACATCCGCTTCCAGGCTGTCCATGTTTGCCATGGCAATATCCTGAACCGTAATGATACCTTCAAGCTGCCCGTCGTGATGAATGACGGGAAGCGTGGTGATATCATGTTCTATCATCATACGCCAGGCGTTTCTCAGGCTCGTGGAAGACGGGATCCCGAGCTCATCACGGATGTCCAGATCGCTTACCTGTGCACGCACGTCAAGACAGAGCCGCGGGATCTGGAAACCGAAACGGCGGAGCACGAACTCCGTTTCCTTGTTGATCACACCGGCACGGCAGGCTTCATATTCCTTGCCGCAGTCCTTCATTCCCTCACGGATGTTTTTCTCACGGACAGCGTTCATAAGACCCGCATAGGCGATCGCAGAACAGATCGAATCCGAATCAGGGTTCTTGTGTCCGATGACCATTACCTTTTTTGTCGTTTCTTTCAATGTCGTCGTCTCCTTAAAGCGTTAGTTGAAAAATAAACCGGCCAGGTGATCAGAAATCCGCCGATCAGGCCGCCTATGTGCGCAGTCATATTGATCGATCCGTCAGATAATCCTGGAGCAAGCATGAGCAGTATCGCGATCAGGACCCGTTTCATCGGGAACATCCCTTTCATCTGCGGCAGAAGAGCAAATACGATAAAAACGCCGAGCAGTCCGCAGATCGCGCCGGACGCGCCCGCGGATACCGCAGCCGTATCCCGGCCGCCCATGATGTCCATATAGCAGACAAGCAGGTTCCCGGCAAGTCCCGAAAACAGATAGATCACAAGAAAGCGGATCTTTCCGAAGATCTTTTCAACAAAAGATCCGAGCGCAAAGAGAGAGATCATGTTGCTCCCGAGGTGTTCCGGACCGAAATGGACGAACATCGCCGTAAAGAGCCTGTACCACTCTCCTTCATCTTTCACGAGCGGGGCTGCATAAGCGCCGAAGCGGATCGCCACTCCGATATCTTCGCTTCCTCCGGCTGCCGTTTCCGCAAGAAACACCAGCACATTGACCGCGATCAGAATATATGTCATATAAGTTTTTTTACTGTTCATCATTATATCATACCCAAAACGGGGCTGTGTAAGCAACCCCGTTTTGAAATATTAAAACTATTGTAATGCACCGGCCCAGAGGTAGCAGTATGCCTGCGTCCTCGCGTCAAAAGGTTCCGTCCGAAGGAGCTTTCGCACTTCTTCCTTCGTATACCAGCCGGGCTCGATCTCTTCGTCATAGGTGGGATGGCTGCGGAAGATCTCATCGGATCCGCCGTCCGCGGCACCTGCCGCGCCGAAGACCAGTGTGCCTTTTTCGTTGGAAAGCCCGATGGCGTTGCAGCTCTGTTCAAGAACATCGTCCACTCTCAGAAGTTTGAGGCCGGTTTCCTCTGCCAGTTCACGCGCGGCACCCGTCTCTGCCGTTTCACCCGGATCGATCAGTCCGCCCGGGAAGTTATAGGTCCAGTGATCCATGGCCATACGGAACTCCCGGCAAAGAAGGATCCGTTCGCCCACCGTATCCGTCATGATCAGGATAACTGAATCCGAATGATGGTTCTGCAGTTCCTCCTCCATACACATATCCGGCTTCCGGCCGACCATCTCGTATACTTTTTCCCGGCCGTCCCCGGTCTCATATTCAATATCATACCTGGTCAGGAATCTTCCCTCCAGGACCTTTCTGATCTTTTTCAGTTTCATCATTAGTCCTCCAGCCGGATCCCGGTGCCTGCCGCATATTTCGCAATAAGGCAGTTTCTGTCCAGTCCCAGATAGAATGCACGTTCCACACGTTCGGAAACACCCATCGGCTGCGGATGCGGAGCCCGGGAGTCATCGATCACGATCGCATCGAATTCATATCCCTTCTCAAAACTTCCGGCACTGCCAAAGAATGAACCTCCTCCCCTGGTCGCAAGATAAAATGCCTCTGCAAAGGAAAGAGGTTCGGCGGATCTGTCCAGATACCGCCAGTAGAGCTTGGATACCTGTACGGCATCCGTTACTGCCCGGAAGATGGAAACGGTCTGTCCGCCTGCCACGTCGCTGCCAAGGCCTATTCTCATCCCTTTGTCCAGATAGTGCCGTACAGGCGCGATGCCGGAGGCAAGATTCATATTGGAATTGGGGCAATGCGCGATCCAGACACCTTTTTCCCGCATCCTTTCAACTTCTTCTTCCGGTGAATAGATACAGTGCGCCATGACCGTACGCGCTTCCCCTCCGAAGAG
>JAFPHE010000003.1 GCA_017388745.1 Lachnospiraceae bacterium
CCGCGGCTTGACAAGAAGGACACGGGGACGCAGCGTATCCGGTGGGATCGCAAGCGGCGTGAGGATCTCTCCGATCCCTTCCGAAAGCGCTGTCCCTCCCAGGATGCAGAACGGGACGTCAGCACCGATCCGGACGCCGAGCGCCATCAGTTCGTCCGCGCCAAGCCCGGTTCCGAAGATCTCATTCATCCCCTGAAGCACCGCTGCCGCATCGGCCGAACCGCCCGCAAGCCCTGCTTCCGACGGGATCCTTTTCTCAAGATGCATGCTCACCCCGTCCCGGATACCGCAGCTTGAGCAAAACAGCTCCGCTGCCTTTACCATCAGGTTGCGGCCGTCCGTCGGAATGCCCTCCACCTCGGGTTCCATCGTGAGGAGGACCTGCCCGTCCGGGCGCCTTTCGATGGTGATGTCGTCCGCAAGCGCAAGCTGCTGCATAACCATCGAGACCTCATGATATCCGTCATTCCTGCGTCCTTTTACGTCCAGACACAGATTTATCTTGGCATATGCTTTCACGTTCATAGATTGTTCACAATCCTTTTAAACATTGTTTACTTAGGCAACATAAATATGACATGATTCACTTTTACAATAAGAGCATAGAAAAGTTAGTGTAGTTGTTACTGCAATGCTAAAATAATTTTTTCATAATGCTTTGCCCCGTGGATGTTTACATCTTCGGGGTTCCTCCCTTTTATGGGGGCTTTTTTTATTGCAGATACTTCAGCGCATCCAGCGGATGGTCGATGATCGCATCCGCGCCCGCGTCTTCCAGTTCTTTCCTGTCCCTGAATCCCCAGGTCACGCCGATCGTGAACGCACCGGCATTGCGGCCGGTATACATGTCCGTATTGGTATCCCCGAAATAAAGCGTCTCCTCAGGCATGGCTCCGAGCTTACGGAGGATCATATGGACGCCCGCGGGATCGGGTTTCTTGGGGTTCTCGTCCCGCTTACCGAGCACTTCTTCAAACATATCCCCGAAGATCTCCCGGATGATCCGCTGCGTCGCGGCATCCGGTTTGTTGGAAAAGACCGCAAGTCTGATCCCGCGCTCCAAAAGCGCCTGAAGAAGCTCCGGAATGCCTTCATACGGCTTCACTTCGTAGGTCGCGTTTTTGGAAAGCTCCCGCATATAGCTGTCATAGTAGTACTCGAAATCATCAGGATCATGCGGGTCATGCTCATATGCGCCCGGATTCAGTTCTCCGGACGGTGCGGCATACGCCAAAGAGGCAGCATCACTGCTGCCTCCCTTTCCGCCGATCAGTTTGCGGGTATCTTTCAGATATCTTTCTACCTGCGTCCTTGCGCCGTCCCCCACATAATAACGGAAGTTTTCTTTGGGAAGCGGACCGAGGCCCTCCTTGCGCAGTGACTCATTGGAACAGTACCACAGGGACGTCAGTGTCTCCAGCAGTGTGCCGTCCAGGTCAAAAATACATGCCCTGATCATATGTTTTCTCCATTTCTCATACCGGGCAAGCCGGGCGTATGCAAGCGCCGGGCGTACCGGTGATCTGATCAAATCAGAACTTCTTCCATGTGCTCCGCCTGAACAGGACCAGGATCGGGAAGATCTCAAGTCTTCCGATCAGCATATCCGCGCTCAGGATCAGCTTGCTGAAGTTGGAAAAGCCTGCATAGTTTCCGACCGTACCTACTTCGCCGAGTCCCGGACCGATGTTGTTGAAGGTCGCAACGACCGACGTAAACGTCGTCTCCCAGTCCTTGCCTTCGATCGAGATCAGAAGCACCGATATGATCGTGACTGCCATATATACGAAAGTATAGGTACCGGTCGAACGCATGACGCTCTCTTCCACGACCTTGCCGTCGATATGCACCTTCTTGACGATATCCGGCCTCAGATGCGTCGCCATATCCCTGTTGAAGCCTCTTGCCATCAGCAGGATCCTGGAGATCTTGAAGCCGCCGCCCGTCGAACCGGCGCAGGCTCCGCAGAACATCAGGAACACGAGGATGCCCTGTGACAGCCTCGGCCACTGGTTGACGTCGTCGATGGCATAACCCGTCGTCGTCATGATCGAACCGACGTGGAAAGCCGCGTCGCGAAGCGCCCATGTCGGCGAGGTGAATCCTCCCTGATGGATGAGGTTGATCGTGATCGTAGTGATGCAGATGACGATGATCAGAAGGTAAAGCCGGATCTCTTCCATCCCGAACGCCGCTTTCCAGTTCCTTACCAGAAGCAGGAAATAGAACGTGAAGTTCATGCCGAAGGCGATCATGGCCACGATGATGACGACCTGCTGCGCGGGCGTGTAAGCAGCGCAGCTCGAATTGAGCACGCCGAAACCACCGGTGCCGGCAGCGCCGAACGTGATGCAGATCGCGTCAAAGAGCGGCATTTTCAGGATCAGGAGGATCGAAGTCGTAAGGACCGTCATGAAGGTATAGATGCCGTACTGCACACGGGCGGTCTCACCCGCCTTGGGCACCAGCTTGGAGATCACGGGTCCGGGGCTCTCCGCCTTCATCAGATTCATCTGCGAACCGCCGGTAAAGCGCATGATCGCGGACATGAAGACAAGGATGCCCATGCCGCCGATCCAGTGCATGAAGCTGCGCCACATCAGGACGCCTTTCGGGACGTCCTCCACGCTTTTGATCACGCTGGATCCGGTCGTCGTAAAACCGGAGATCGTTTCAAACAAAGCGTCGCAGACATTGGGAAGAGTTCCGCTGATGATAAAAGGCAGCATACCCACGAGCGACAGCGCGATCCAGGTCATGCCTGTCGACACGAAGCCTTCCTTGGAACGCATATCGCCGGGCTCGCCTTTTTTGACACGCATAAGAGAGCCTGCCACAGCCGCGATCACTGCCGGCAGGACAAACGGCATAATGCTCTCACGATAGCAGAGCGCGCATACGAGAGGAATGGCAAACAGAGCCGCTTCCAGACAGAGTGCGGAACCTATGATATTTCCGATGACCAGAAAATTCATATATCAGGCAGCTCCTAAATCAAAAGATCGTGCAGCGAAGAGATCCCCTTGTGCGTGGTCACCACGATGACAGAGTCTCCTTCACGTATCATATCTTTACCGGTAGGAACGGTAAAGTTGCCTTCATGGATAATGCCGGCGAGGATCAGGTCCTTCTTCAGGCGCAGTTCCATGAGCGGCTTGTTCAGGAATGCGGCATCGGCAGAAGCGATCAGTTCAACGATCTCGATACGGTTGTCCAGATACCTGAACAGCGTGGCGACGTTGCCGCCCGCTCCCGCGCTCTTCGCACGGACATACTGTGCGATGATATCCGCGCAGATCAGCTTCGGGAAGACGACGGAGTCGATGTTGAGCGTTTCGATCAGATCGTTCATATCCGTCCGGGTGACCTTGGTGATGACCTTGGCATCCGTCGAGTTCTTGGCATAGGTGGCGATGACGATGTTCTCCTCGTCGATGCCTGTCAGCGGGACGAATGCGTCCGCTACTCTGAGTCCGTGTCTCACGAGGAAACGCCGGTCAGTGCCGTCGCCCTGGATGATCTCAGCCTCCGGAAAGATCTCCGAAAGCTCCGTGCAGCGCTTTAAGTCCCTCTCGACCAGACGCACGGTCCTTCCGTGCTTCAGC
>JAFPHE010000044.1 GCA_017388745.1 Lachnospiraceae bacterium
CCGCGTTTCTGTTCGCCCTCGGAAGTCCATTCGACGGAGTATCTCACGCTGCGATCTCACCGCCCGCAGCTCTCTCATGTGACAGGGAAACCATCTACTTACTCTTCCTCAACGGTTTAGCGTAGTATAATCCTAAAGTTTCGCGTTGTCAAGAAAAATGGATGAAAATAATAAAAAAAATATATGACGCATGACGTTCTGCTACCATCCACTGGTTTTCGGTCCGGCTTTGGCATATCCTTTTGCATTTAATGTCAAAACACGGCGAAAGTAAAATGCTTTTGGTTGGAGGATGGCTGAAAAACTGATATAATCTCGGTGACTGCCGGTAATGGCAGAAGATGAGAGTGTAAAGCGGACAGGACGCGCAGAAAGGAAGACTCTTGGCAGAGCAGGCTAACGCCAACCGAATCAATTTCCGGGACAACCTCGGCATGGACCTTGAGATGGAGGCATGCTCGGGACTGACTGTACCGAAGGATAAGCTTGAGAAGATGGAGCGGCTTGCGAGGGAGATCCTGAACCTTGCCCGCAGCACACTGCTCGTCAACCTTCGTTTTCTTGACGCGGCACTCAGCCAGTTCAGGCAGGAAGGTTACGACGGGACCTATGCGACCGACGGCAAAAAGCTCCTCTTCAGTGCGGAGCATGTGCTCTACACCTACCGTGACGAGCAGCAGGCACCGGTCCGGGATTATCTGCATATCGTTCTTCACTGTGTCTTCCAGCATATGTATGTCCACAACGAGGTGGACCGCCCCTGCTGGGATCTGGCCTGCGATATGGCAGTCGAGAACGTCATCAATGAGCTCGGCCTCCCCTCGACGGAAGTACGGAAGTCCGCCCGGCAGCAGCTCATCCTCGAAGGTATCCGGGAACAGACCGGGTCGCTGACGGCGGAACGGATCTACCGCTATTATGCGGCAAAGGAACTGCCTCCTCAGACTCTGGCGGAGATCCGGGATATCTTCTTTGCCGATGACCATGAGCTCTGGTATTATAACGAGGAACCGAAGAAGGTCTCGGATGAGCAGGACCCGAACGAGGATCCCGAGAGAAAGCGCCATAACGCGGAAAGCTCCACTCTCGATCATGCAGGTGAGGACCGCGAGGCCGAACGCAGTGCCCAGGAGCAGGTCTGGAAGCGCATCTCACAGCGTATGCAGACAGACCTGGAGACATTCTCCAGACAGCAGGGAGACAAAGCCGGAGGCCTGATGCAGACCCTGGCGAGGGTCAACCGCGAGCAGTATGACTACTCGAGATTTCTTAAGAAATTTGCCGTCATGGGCGAAATTATGAAGATAAATGACGATGAGTTCGACTATATCTTCTATACATACGGCCTGCGGCTTTATAAAAACCTTCCGCTGGTGGAACCGCTGGAATATAAGGAAGTCCGCAGGATCAAGGACTTCGCCATCGCGATAGACACATCCGCATCTGTTTCCGGAGAACTGGTACAGGCGTTTGTGCAGAAGACATACAACATCTTAAAGAGTACGGAAAGTTACTTCCGCAGGATCAACCTCCATATCATCCAGTGTGACGCGGAGATCCAGGAGGACATAAAGATCACGAGCCAGGAAGACTTCGACCGTTATATGGAGACCATGGAGATCCGGGGTCTCGGAGGCACGGATTACCGGCCGGTCTTCCGTTATCTGGATGATCTCATCCGGGCGGGAGAGTTTGAGGACCTGAAGGGACTGATCTACTTTACGGACGGACACGGGACCTTCCCTGCGAAAAAGCCGGAGTATCAGACAGCATTCGTATTTGTGGAAGACCCGGAGAACAGCCCGACGGTTCCGCCCTGGGCGATCCGCCTGATCTTAAGCCGTGAAGAACTTGAAGACATGGAAGAGGAATAAAGACTTATGAATATCAAACAGGCCAAGGAACAGATCGAAAATGCCATGCGGGCATACTTTTCCAAGAATGAATTCGGCGAGTACAAGATCCCGATCGCGCGCCAGCGTCCCATCTTCCTGATGGGCCCTCCCGGTGTCGGCAAGACCGCGATCATGGAGCAGATCGCGTCGGAGCTCGGTGTGGCGCTGATCTCGTATTCCATGACGCATCACACGCGCCAGTCGGCCCTTGGACTGCCCTTTATCGAGAAGAAGATCTATAACGGAAAGGAGTACTCGGTTTCCGAGTATACCATGAGTGAGATCATCGCTTCGGTCTACGACATCATGGAAGAGACCGGCGTGAAAGAGGGTATCCTCTTCCTCGATGAGATCAACTGTGTTTCCGAGACTCTGGAGCCTTCGATGCTGCAGTTCCTGCAGTACAAGATCTTCGGCCGCCACCGTGTGCCGGACGGCTGGATCGTCGTCACGGCAGGCAACCCGCCGGAGTACAACAACTCCGTCCATGAGTTTGATATCGTTACCTGGGACCGCTTAAAGCGTATCGACGTAGAGCCGGACTTCGATGCCTGGAAAGAATATGCCTACAAGGCAGGCACCCACGGCGCGATCATGACCTACCTCGATATCAAGAAGTCCGACTTTTACAAGGTCGAGACCACTGTCGACGGCAAGACCTTCGTCACCGCCCGCGGCTGGTCCGACCTGAGTGATATGATCCGCCTTTATGAGGAAAACGGCCTGAAGGTGGACGAAGACCTGATCCTTCAGTATCTGCAGGATAAGAAGATCGCAAAAGAGTTTGCCGTATACTATGACCTCTTCAACAAATACCGTTCCGACTATCAGGTCAGCCGTATCCTGGAAGGCCAGGACGTCACCCTGATCCGCGAGCGCGCTTCCTCCGCGGGCTTTGACGAGCGTCTTTCGCTTCTGGGCCTGATGCTGGACGCAGTCGGAGAGGATATGAAGGCGGTCTGCAATACGGAACTTGCCCTCGGGGAGCTGGTAAAGTCCTTAAGGACAGCCAAGGCTGAGCTTGGCGGCGGGACAGGAGATGATCTGCCGGAAGCTGCTGCATTGACCGCAGTTGAAAAGGCAAGGGCGATCCTCGATGCGGAGATCTCCGCGAAGCAGGAAGAGCTGACACTCGGAAGACGTGCCGGTTCGATCTCTCTCGACCAGCAGTACGCGCTCAACGCTTCGATGGCGGCGCTTCGTGAGGAGTCCGAGATGCTCCTCAGAGAACGTCCTGCGGATGATGCGGCGGCATTTGCAGTGCTGAAAGCGGATTTCGACCGCAGGACCGGCGAGCTCAAGGACATGGCAAGGCGTGCCGGACAGAGGCTCAGCAACGTTTTCCGTTTCTGCGAGGACGTCTTCGACGAGGGACAGGAGATCCTGATCCTTGTGACGGAACTTACGATCAACGAATACAGCGCGCGTTTCATCAGCCGCTACGGCTGCCAGGAGTACTTTAAGCACAATAAGGAGCTCCTGTTCTACGAGCGCCAGAAAGAGATTATCCATGAGCTGGATTCACTCGAGCTGGAGTAAATATTGTTTGAGATCAAAGACCACATCCTAATCAGGTATCATGCGCCGATCACCGAAGAAGAGCGCGAGGCGATGCGCAAGGCCGAGGAAGAGGCTGAAGCAAAGAAGCATGTGAAGCACACGGCGGCTTCCGCCTGGGATCTCGGTACCGAGTCGGGTCCGACCGCCTGGGGCATGCGCAGGCGTGACGCGGAAGAAAAGATCGACCCGGACAGCATCCTCGTGGAAGACGGCGACCCCGAGGGACGTTTCGTCGTGGTACCGGAATATATCAC
>JAFPHE010000045.1 GCA_017388745.1 Lachnospiraceae bacterium
ACGACTTTACTGATATCGGTTCCGGCGTAGGCGATCTTCTGGAAGCCTTCCATCACGCCTTCGCTGTAAATGCCGCCCGCCTCAGCAATCGCGTCGATCGACTGACTGAACTGCGGGAAGTCGAACATGTACACGTCATGTCCTGCCCTTGCCCACTCAAATGCTGTCGCATGCGCTCCATTTCCGGAGCCGAGAACCGCAACCTTCATATGACGCCTCCCTTCGGTTTGTATCATCATACCCTCTGTGGAAGAAATTCACAAGATGAAAATCCCGCAAAACATGTGTTGAAACCGATGCGGATGCTGAAGTATGATATTTTCTGTGCATTCCATACACGAAAGAAAGAGGAATACCATGGGACTGAACATCGTGCTGCATGAGCCAGAGATCCCTTCGAACACCGGCAATATCGGAAGGACCTGCATCCGGATCCCGATGAACGAATCCATCCGCTACCTGAACCTTTCAAATGCCGTCGCGATCGTCCTCTACGAGGCGCTCCGTCAGCAGGATTTCGCCGGCCTCGAGCCCTACGGGCAACTCCACCGGCTGGAATGGAAATGAGGGGTGTTCCCTGAAATGCCAGGCTCACACGGGCAGCTCGCTGAGCCAGTATGCGCGCGTCACCGCATAATTTCCATCCGGATCGGTCAGGGTCAGCCGGAAGAAGGCATTGGGGGTATCGCGCTCCTGCTCCACCCATTCTGACAGATCAAATTCCGCTTCTTCCATCGTGGCTGCATCGTCCTTCGGGATCGCCAGCCGCGTCGTTCTAAAATGCGTCTCGACCTGAATGCTGCGCACAGGCGTGCAGCGGATGCGCACCTTTCCGTCCTCCCAGGTCAGAGACTCAATCTCTGGCCCGAGAGATGCATAGAGATCTCCTTTTTCGAGTGCCGCGATCACGGCGTCATATTCCAGTTTTTCCGCGCAGACTGTACACCAGGCCGTATTATAATAAACCATTCCGTAACGGCTCTTCTCTTCATGCATGTCGGACGCGGCTACAGGCATCAGATGCATTCCGAGCCGCAGCATATCCTGATAGACAGTTGCATTGTGTTCAGTATAACCGCTGGCAACACTGCCGGAATTACAGACTTCCATTCCCCATAAGCCCTTAAGCCCCGACCAGTCGGAATAGTCCTGCAATGACCAGACCGGGTGGTTATAAGTGACCAGAAAGCCCATTTCATTGGCTTTGGCAATGATGTCATTTATTTCTTTGATGCCATAGACACGAGGCATGTCCTCCGGCCGGGTCTTCTTGATATAAGGTATCGCAAATTCCCTTTTCATAGGTGCCGGGAACGGCTGCCACAGATTGTCCGGACATCTGGCGATCATGCATAAATGATAGGTTTTGCCGCGTTTGTGTTTCGATGGCTGAAACTCCGGATCATTTACATTAAACTCACCGCCCGTCAGCATCAGAAAATCATCATCGCTCAGTTCCGAGTGATCGGCCATGATGTTGTGGTCGGTCATGGCCACGATCTGGAAACCCGCATTCTTGTACAACGCCTTGACTTCCGCCGGAGTCATTACTCCGTCGGAGATCCGGGAATGGGTGTGCAGATTTGCCTTGAACCGGTGCTCCACAGGCGGAAGCAGATGGATCTGTGCCATTTCTCATCCTCCGTCGTAACTTTATTCAGAAGGCTGAAAGCGCCTCTTCGTCCGCAATCAGCGTAAAGTCCTTGTGAAACTGAAGTATCGAAGCCGGGACGCGCGGCGTGACAGGGCCTTGAAGGGCTTCTTTGAGGATCTCTGCCTTGTCTCTTCCGCTCACGATCATCAGGACGCGT
>JAFPHE010000046.1 GCA_017388745.1 Lachnospiraceae bacterium
AAAGAGAATCCTCCGCTGCTCTATGACCTGACCACGCTCCAGAGGGATGCCAACCGCATCTTCGGCTATACCGCCCAGCAGACGCTGGAATACGCGCAGGCTCTCTATGAGAAAAAACTGCTGACCTATCCTCGCACAGACAGCCGGTTCCTGACCCATGACATGGAAGAGAAAATGCCGGAGCTGGCCTCACGGGTCAGCGGCACGCTTCCCTTTGCTGCCGGACTGGAACTGGGCGGTCACGCGGAGACTGTGGTAAATGACAAAAAGGTAAGCGATCACCATGCCATTATCCCTACGGATTCCATGCCGGGTCAGGAGCAGGTGATCAATTCACTGGCCTCAGGCGTGCGGGATCTGCTGACGCTGGTCAGCACACGGCTTCTCTGCGCCATGGATGAACCGTTTGTGGTTGATGAAACGACCGTTACTGTCGCCTGCGCAGGGCGTGAGTTCAAGCTCAAGGGAAAGAAAATCCTGCAGATGGGCTGGCAGCGGATCTGGCAGGCCTTCCGCGGAAGTATCGGGGGACGTGCTCCGGAAGAGGACGAGGAGAAAACGACAGCGCTCCCGGATGACCTGAAAGAGGGCGACGAAATCGCACTGCCAAGGGCCGAGCTGGCCGAGGGGAAAACCACTCCGCCCGCCCATCACACCGAGGATACGATCCTGCACGCGATGGAGACGGCCGGCGCAGACGATATGCCGGATGACGCGGAGCATAAGGGTATCGGTACGCCTGCCACCCGTGCTGAGATTCTAGAAAAGCCGCTGGAAACCAAGCTGGTGGAGCGCACCGGCGACCGGAGAAAGCGGATCCTGACGCCGACAGCCAAGGGAAAGGCACTGGCATCTGTGCTCCCGGCAAAGCTGATGTCCGCGCAGCTGACGGCGGAATGGGAGCAGCGCCTGAAGCGGATTGAAAAGGGAGAGGAAAAGCCGGAGGCCTTTATGGAGGATGTCCGCGCTTATGTCCGGGAGCTGACCAGGGATACCACCCGCGCGGAGAACGCGGATGCGCTCTTCCAGCCCATGCGTCAGGTGATCTGCAAATGCCCGAAGTGCGGCGCAGCCATTACAGACCGGCCCAAGGGATTCATGTGTGAAAACAGGATCTGCGGCTTTGCGCTCTGGAAAACGGGCGGCATTCTGACCGGTGCGGAGCACCCGCTGACCTCCAGCGATGTGAAGGCGCTGGTGGAAAAGGGCTCTGTCCACAAGACCGGGCTGCTGTCCGCCAAATCGCATATACGTTATGAGGCAACGCTGCACCTCGACTACAGGGACGGAAAGCCCTTTCTCCGTCCGACCTTTGATAAGCAAGGAGGGAAAAAATGAAAAAGCTTGTATCGCTCTTTCTGCTGCTGATGCTGCTTTGCGGAACGGCTCTCGCAGAGAACGCGACGGTCAGCACTGTGGACACTTCCAATGTGCCGGTGATTCCTGAAGGCACGCTGTCCGCCGAGGTCATCTCCTTTACCGGCAATCAGACCTACGCTGTGTATTCCGCTCCGACCAAGAAGAGCATCCGCGGCGCGAAAGGCAAAGCCCGTGTGAGCACCAACGGCTGGATTCAGGTCTTCGGCGCGGAAGATGACTGGATTCTCGTCCAATATGATATTTCCGATAAACAGAATCGCATCGGTTATATCTACATCAACGCCCTGCCCAGGGAAGTCACCGTGCCTGACCTAAACCTGAAGCGTGCGGCTGCTGTGGTCAACTATGACGTAGAGGTCACGGATGATCCGCTGGTCAGCAAAACACCGCTGGCAAAGCTGACCGAAAACACCAAGGTAACCTGCCTCGGCACCATGGGCACCTGGACATACATTGAGGGCACGGAAAAGGATGTCCTCTTCCGGGGCTTTGTGCCGACCGAATGCCTCTCCGGCACCGTCACCACGCTGCGTGAAGCGGAAAAAGCCATTGTGGGCAGCTGGAAACTGTACGCCGGCACCTCGATTGACGCCAGCCGGATCGTGTTCCACGAGGATGGCTCCGTGACCGGCAGATCCACGCTGGAAAGCGGACGCGAGGTGGAATGGAACGGCTCCTGGCAGCTGGACTATTACGACAGCAACCGCAGCCGCTACTGGAATGACTCCGAGTTCGAGCTGACCCTTTCCCGTGGCACATCGGTGGAGCTGTACGGTCTGCGCATCTGCAGGCAGTCGGCTGAAAATGGGAAGATCAAATACGCGCTGGTGCTTTCGGATGGAACAAAGACCAGCGGCATGGTGCTGACGGAATAACCCCTTACAGGCTGGATGCTTTAATTGGCGTCCAGCCTGATCTCTTATGGAGGTGACGATTTTGCAAGACAATAGTTTCGCGATTTATCAGGTGAAGGATGGTCAGGATTATCACCTGCTTCGGTTCGCCAGCATGGATGAGCTGAGACGGGATGGACAACGTCTGCGGAGGGATGTCCACAAGGTTCTGGACGCTGCCGAAAGCACGGTCTTTCCTGATAAAGCTGCTGCTGAACAGTTCCTTCGGGATGAGGGCTTCCTTGTGATTCACAATGATGATCCGCAGATGATTACGGTCAGGAACATGACGAAGCAGGAAGCGATCCTGTATCTGAGCATTGGAGACGGGTGCTGCTGGCTGGAAGGCTGTGATACACGGAATGTTGATCAGACCGTGAAGCCTGAAAACTATGAGCTGGTTTATTCAGCCTCTCTTCCTCCAACGGATGTGCGCGACCAGGCTGCTGTTCTTGAAAGCCTTTACGCCCGGTTCAATCAGGATTGTCCCGAAGACTTCCATGGGCACAGCCTGAGCGTCAGCGATGTGATTGCTCTGAAGCAAAACGGACGGCTGTCCTGCTATTACACGGACAGCTTC
>JAFPHE010000047.1 GCA_017388745.1 Lachnospiraceae bacterium
ATACGGGAAATGCCTGCCATGGGAGTTTTGCCGCCGGCATCATCCGCTGCTCCGGAGTTTTTGACCGCAACAACGTGTTTCCTGATATACGCCCTGAAAAACAGGATGACTGCCGCATGGACAAGCACCGCCGCACCTGCTGCCAAAAGCAGGCTTCCGGTCGTGACCAGCACGGCTGCAAAAACCGCCACTGCCATGAGCGTCCGCACGGTCAGCTCCTGGCCGCCAAGATACAACATGCCCATACGCTGGCACTCCGATTCATAAAGATCCGCGATGCCGTCCGCGATCTTGTAGAGCGCCAGCATAAAGATCACGGATGCCTTATGCGTATTGTAATGTCCGAGAGCCATCATAAGAAGAAGATACAGTACCGCCGCCGCCACAGCCGCGCCTGCCGTCACTGCCCTGAGCTTCCCGTAGTCCTCGTATTCATACTCGTGCTTCGTATCCGTGATATGAAACGGACGGATCCCGAAATACGCGATGATAAACATCTGCTGGCCGAATGTGGAAAACCCGAATCCGAATATTCCGCCCTCATCCGGTCCCGCATAGTGCATCGCAAGAAAAGCCAGTATGACCGCCGACAGCGCGTAGACCGCGCTGCCTATCGTATTCCATATATAATCTTTTCGAATGGTCTGATCCTGATTCATGATTCCAAAGATGATCTGCGTCTGGTCCGCATCCAGAGGATCGAGGCCAGCATACGGCGCATGTATTTTGCGGCATTGAACGGATTCAGGTAGGATTCGCCCGCTTCCCTTTCAGCCACGCGCACCGGCACTTCCGCGACCTTCGCCCCTTTCAGAATGAGGAGTGAGATCGTATCCGGCTCCGGAGCCAGGTCCGTCCTCCGGGCAAACATGTCGATGATCCTTTTGTCATACATCCTGAGACCGCAGGTAGGATCAGTGACGACAGCACCCGTCTTTATGCGGATCGCAAGGCGGATCATAAAGGATCCCAGGCTCCGCATACCGCTCATCCTGTTGCTGAGTCCGATAAAACGGGAACCCATGACGATGTCGTATCCTTCAAGCGCCTTTTTGTACATCGCATCGATATATTCAGGACGGTGCTGCCCGTCTCCGTCAAACTGGACCGCATAGCGGTATCCCATCTCCGAAGCGTACTTCATACCGTTGTGGAAACAGCCCGCAAGACCGAGGTTTTTTGGAAGATGCACGGCATTGTAGCCTCTGCGCTGGCAGATGATGTCGGTGCCGTCGGTCGGTCCGTCCGTAACAACGACATAATCAAGCTGCGGATAGTCCCGGATCAGTTCATCCACGACCCGTTCGATGCTGTCCGCTTCGTTGTATGCGGGGATCACCAGCAAAACATCGCTGTTTCTGGTCCTTTCCGCCCCGTATGAGATCATTGTCTCAGACATGTTTCCCACTCCCTGTAACTGTTTCATCCGTCTGCGCCGCAGGCATGACCTTCAGCGCGATATCCTTGAACCCGTGCGTGCCTGCTTTCGCTCCCATGCACGCCTTCCGGGCTTCGCTGTCCTCTCCCTTCATCCAGAGCACATACGCCCGCGGTACGTCCGCGCCCGCGATATGCGAAAACGGATAACCACCGCCGAAGCGTGCGTTGATATCAATGACAAAAGGCTTCCCGCTTCCGGGTTCCATCATAACGTCGACGTCCGTCAGCCCGCGGGGCCTGAGCAGCGCCGCAAGTTTCCTTCCGGTGTCCTGCAGGATATCGTATTCCGGATCTTCCGGGCCGAGTATGACAGCTTCATCCGTTTCGCCGGAGCGCATACCGAGCTTCCTGCGGACGATCGTCGTGACATAATTCCGGTCCAGGTCACAGATGACATCCAGACCGTATTCCGTGCCGTTCAGGGCTTTCTGGACGATGACTGACTGCCCGGGCGCTTCCGCGGATTCATATTTGAGATAGGTCTCCCGGATCTCACGGCTGCACATTGCAACAGCCCCCTGAAGTTCCGTTCTGCCGACAGCCCTGTATAAGCCGATGGAGCCCATGCCGAAGCGCGGTTTGACTATAACGGGGCCTCCGCCGAAAAGCTCTGATGCTTCTTCCTGCACCCCGTGTAAAACCGGAAACAGCGCTGTTTCCGGACAGCCGATGCCGCCTTCCCGCAGTTTCAGGTACATATCGTACTTGTCGTTGCAGTGCCTGAGCATCTCAGGCTCGGAGACGGCGGCGAAGGTCCCGGCTGCGGAAAAGTCATCCCTGTGTGCCGCAAGCACCGGCAGATCGATATCAAAAAGAGATACCAGAAGGCCGATCTTAAGCTCCCTGCACTTATCAAGCAGGAACGGGATGTATTCCCTGCTGTAGATCAGCGGCGTCAGAAAATACCCGTCGCCGTGTGTAAGCGCGGGGCTCATCGCGGAATTGGCCACAAAAACAAGACCCTCACCCCGGAGAGCCTCTTTGAAATAATCGACCATGTAGGTCCTTCTGCCTGCACTTGTCAGCAAGATATTCATCTTTTCTATATTAACACAGAATGCGGGATCAGTAAACACAGACCGTAAGGCAAAACTCCGTCACCGCTCCTGCCAGTAGTCAAAGAAGAGCGGCATGCCGCCGGTATGGATAAAGAGCACACTACCTGTGATCCCGAGCCTGTCGATCTCCCTTAGCATGCCGTAATACGCCTTTCCGGTATAGACCGGATCGAGCGGAAGTCCCAGCGTACGCATCTTCTCATCGATCAGCATACGGACGGGGGACGCCGCAGTACCTGCATATCCGCCTCCGAGATATGCATCCGTGATATCCGCCAGTCCGAGGCATTGCGGCGTATCATACCCGCAGGAGGCGAGAAAACGCTGTATTGCCTCTCGCACGGCTTCTTCCTTCCTGGCAACGGAGATCCCGTGCAGAAAGATCCGGGGTTCATCCACCTCACAGCCTTCGGAAATGCTGGCCATCAGGCCGCTGATCGTTGCCGCCGTTCCGACCGCAAGGAAGATATCGCTGAACTTCACGTCCTCCTGACGCTCATATTCACGGATCGGCCAGTACTGTTTGCCGTATGCACGCATCAGTACCTCTTCATTGCCGTGCCCGCTGCTGTCTCCGTAGATATAATAGGGCTTTTCACCCGCAGATCGTGCCTCTTCCATAACACGTATGATCGTCTCCCGGACCTCTGACGGAGCACACTCCGTGACATACGCTCCGCTTTCGCGCACCAGGCGTTCGTTCATGGGCATTGTCCGCGCATCACGGCCTTCCGTCTTCATGACGACGCGGCACGTAATGCCTTTCGATGCAGCCATATGCGCGATGGCACGGTTCATATTGGAAGTCGGCGAGCCGAACGAAATGACGGATGTGCAGCCTTTTTCCTCCATATCCGCGAAGATCTCCTGCGCGATCTTGACCTTATTACCGCCGAAAGAAAACGGGTGCAGATCTTCCCGTTTGATATAGATATCCGCGTTTTTGTATTTTTCGAGGAAGTAGATGTTGCTCATGGTATATCTCCAGACCCTGTCCGGATCTCTCAGTGAGGCAGATACAGTTTCGCCGTCTCTACCAGGTAGCGCAGGCTCTCCATCTTCAGCACGACCGCGATCACAAGATAAAGCACGACGCCCGTGCCGACCTGGATCAGGATCATCAGAAGCGATCCGCCGCCGGATGTCATGCTCACGATCCCGCTGCCGCTCAGCGCCAGCTGCACGGCATAGACCGCAATGCCCATGACTGCAGCAGCCGCCAGCTCGGGAAGCGTGTCGCGCCACTGAGCGGCAGGGCTGTAACCGAGGATCTCCCTGTTCGGCCAGCCGTTGATAAAGGTACATACATAGTCCCAGACCGCCTTCATGAAGATCATGCCCGTAATGCCCAGACGCACGCTGAGGATCAGCACCATGACGCCGGCGATCTTCTTGATGATCTCGAGTTTCAGATAAATGTCGCTGCGTCCGTTCGCGTTGATCGCCTGGAGATTGGCCACATGCATATGCCAGACGCTGAAGGACAGTGCGCAGAGCCTGAGAAGAGGCACCGCAGGGAGCCAGGCCTCCCCGAGCAGGATACGGATCATCGGTTCCGCGACCGCCATGATGCCGAACATCGCCGGGAACATGACAAAACCGGACATCTTGATCGTCCTGCGGAGCATCTGGCGGCCCCTCTGCCGCTCGTCCTGCGTCTTTGAAAATGCAGGCAGCATAACAGCCTGCAGGGTCTGCGCCATGGAATTGACGATCACCTGCGGAAACTGGTTGGCCCGGTTATAGTAACCGACCATCGTGGCATTATAAAGTCTTGAGATAAACGGTGTATAGAGATTCGAATAGACCGTATCGATCAGTCCGGATACCAGCACTTTCCAGCCGTACGAAAAGAGGCTGTGAATGCTCTCGCCCGAGATCATCCGCGCCGGCCGCCATTTCAGCCACCAGAGAAGGATCAGCATCAGGCAGATATTTTTGATCAGCTGCTGCAGTACAAGCGCCCAGGTGCCGAGTCCGCGGAACGCCGCGGCGATGCCGATCGCTCCGGAAATGATGTCCGCGAGGATCGTGGCAATACACTGCAGACGGAAGTTCATCTGGCGGGCAATGATGGCGATCTCTACCGAGACCACCGAGCCCGAAAACAGGATCAGCGACAGCACCCGCAGCATGGAGGTGATCGCCGGATCCCCGAAAAAGTCCGAGATGAACGGTGCCGTCAGAAAGATCACGAGGTATAAGGCGCCGGAGATCATAAGCCCGACCCAGAACACGGAGCTTAAGTCCGCGTCGCTGATCTCCTTTTTCTGGATCAGCGCAGTCTGGAAACCGTTCTGAATGATGACCTGGGCGATCGCGATAAAGATCAGCATGATCGCCATCGTGCCGTACTTTTCCGGGCCGAGCAGACGGGCAAGAATGATCGAAATGAAGAAGGTGATCAGCTGATCGCCCCCGCTTTCCATGGCTTTCCAGAAAAAGCCCGCTATGACACTTGTCTTGATACCGCTCTGTTCTGACATACTGCTAATAATACATAACAGAAAGGGGCTTTTGCAAGCCCCTTGTTAAAGAATTCATAAATTAGTTCGGTGCCGAGATATCGATCGCGATCAGGTCGGCGGAACCGGAAGCAGCTTCGGCACTTGCCTCAGCCGCGCCTGCCTGGGAAGCTGTCGCTTCCGCGCCGCGTGAAGAGATGATGACCGGATCGGTCGGATCGTAATTCTGATCGTTCGGGATACCCTTTTCGATCGCAGGTCTGTCGAACGGTCCCATGACCCATTCGTCGATGTAGATCGTGACAGGTGTGCCCGCGCCGCAGTTGTTGTAGAGCCATGCTGCATCGCCGGAAGTCAGACGGATGCATCCGTCGGACTGATTCTTGCCCAGCTGGTTGTAGGTCGAAGCGGTCAGATGATACGAATCCGGTGCGCCCTGATAAATGATGGAGTGGATGCAGAATCCGCCCGCCTTGTAGCGCATCAGGAACTGTACGTAAATGTCGTCATGCATGAACTTCCATCTGTGCGGCTCATAGGTCTTGAAGGTTCCGGTCGGGGTAGCGCCGCCGATCGTGACGAGGAATACCTTGTACGGAATGATATATCCGTTGTCTCCGTCCTTCGTGAAGACGGTCATGCACTTCATGTCCTTGTTGACCTTGATGATGTAATCACCGGGCAGGCCCATGATCGGTTCCAGGTCGGTAACGACTTTGCCGTTGGAATCGAAGTAATACTTATAACCGTCGATATACTGCCAGCCGGTCACGATGTGGCTGTCCTGGAAGTAGTACTTGTTGTTGTCGGTATCATACGCCCATCCGGTAAACGGCTGACCGTTCCAGGTGGAGTAGAAATAATGGCCGTCGGAACCCATCTGGATGCCCTCATAGGAACCCGAGGAGATCTGGTGGCGGGAAGTTCCCTGGTTGAATGCCATGCCGTGCTTCCAGAGCGTCATCTGGAATCCCTGGATGTAACGGTCGGAGCCGATCGCACCGGCTGCCTGTCCGTCATGCGCCCAGTCAAGGATGGTTCCGTCATCCAGGATCGCCCTGTAATAAAGGTCATAAAGATTGCGGGTATGTCCTTTGATACGCATCTGGATCGCACGGACCTTTGCGCCGTCGCCGGTACTGGGCGTATACATCTCATTCATCGCCCACTTGGACCAGCCGTGCTCATTGGTGAATACACGGTAGAAGCAGTCGCCGATACCGTACTCCAGACGTGCCCACAGGCCGGTCAGTCCCTCTTCGGGAGACATGAACATATCCATCATGGAGTTGAAGCCCAGGGTGCGAACGCCGGACGGAAGGACCATGACGGCATTGACAAACGGTGCATAGCCGATGATCGGGTCCACCTGTACGGAACCGTCTCCGGTCGCTGCTGCCGTGCTTACATCTGTGCTGCCCATCGGGACGAGATCCGCCGGAACGGAACCGGAAGTATCCTGAGGAAGAGCGACCGCGCTGTCCGAAGCTGCGGAGACCGGAGCCTCGATCGTGATCGCATCGACCGCATCGCCTGACTCTACAACGACAGGCACATCCGCCGCCGGTGCGCTGCCGGGGCCTTCGGAGATCGTCTGGGAAGATCCTCCGACATTGACACCCGGAGCAATGATCACATCCGCATAAGCTGCAGAACTCATGATCATGGAGATCGCTGCCGCAGCTGCTGTTACTTTTCGTAATGTCTTGAACATGACTATTCTCCTAAAAAACAGGTATGATATATATGCATGCCCCCGGAGCCTGCCGGCCGGGAGGCGCTTAATGCCGATGCTAAGTTTAGCATACTTATTGCAGGCATGCCACAGTTTACACAAAATGTAAGCAAAGTTTAAAGATTCCGACGCTTCCTTAAGGACCCGCCGCCCGTCATCTGCCGCCTCTGACAAGGTGATAGATGCTCTGCAGCGCTGTATAGGCAAAGGGAGCCCTTGCCTTCAGTTTCATGAGCCCCGCTTCAGCTTTCGGCAGTTCCTCCAGGTATTTCCGGTTGCCGGGATCCAGCGCGGCTTTCGTACGGCCTTCCTTCAGGTCGATATGGAAGCGCTGGCGCTTCAGTGCGTCTTCCACCGCATCATGCCATCTTCCTTCCGTATCGGTGTCAAAGCATCCGTACAGGCGTTCCATTGCCTGATAATGCTTCTCCCAGCGCAGGGCCGCTTTTTCAAGTGCCTCCCGGTCCATCATCTCGCCCCAGGATCCGGTCCTTCCCATACGGTACATGCTCATGGCTTCGTCCATGTAGTATACGCTGCCGTTCATCAGCATAAAGAGCTGCAGCGGGATATCCCCCACCGGACAGTCAAAATACCACTGAGGGAGAATACTCGCATAACGGGTCCTGAACAGCAGCGAAGCCGTCGGAAGATTGGTCTTCTTGCTGATGACCTCCTCCGGTTTCAGCACCCGGCTCTCCGTGAAAGGCCGGATCGCGGTCTCGGAGCGGAACGCGCCGTCATCCGATACGATACCTGCCGCATGGGCACACAAAGAACACTCCGGATGCGCCTCCATGTAGTCGACCTGCTTCTGCAGCTTCAGCGGATCCGACCAGTAGTCATCCCCCTCGCACATGGCGATATACTTTCCCCTTGCCCTGGGGAAATTAAAAACGCCGCTGATATTGGAGATCCCTTTTGAATACTGGTTCTCCTCCTCATACATGGGCCGGATGATATCGGGAAATCGTTCCGCATACTCCCGGATAATGCTGACCGTATCATCCGTTGACGCGTCGTCATGGATCAGGACTTCGTAGCGGAAATCCGTCTTCTGTCCGAGAAAGCCTTCCAGAGCCTGTCGAAGGTACCGTCCGTGATCAAAAGTAATACAAGACACAGAAACCATGATGCGATCATCACTTTGGTCTCCAGCTGCGCCAATTCGGTTTTCTCTGCTTTCTTCATCGTACATCTCTAAGGTTTATTCATCATTCAGCTTTGCGAGCTTCGCCGCCTGGTCTGCCGTGATCAGGGCATTGATGAGCTCATCCAGATCACCGTTGATGATCTGGTCGATCTTATAAAGCGTCAGTTTGATACGGTGATCCGTTACCCGGCTCTGCGGGAAGTTGTAGGTCCGTATCTTCTCGGACCGGTCGCCGGTACCGATCTGGGAACGGCGGAGGTCCGCTTCTTCATTCTGCTTACGCTCAAGTTCCATCTCATAGAGTCTGGAACGCAGGATACGCATTGCTTTTTCCTTATTCTGCAGCTGTGACTTTTCCTCCTGCATATGTATGACGATGCCCGAAGGAAAATGCGTCAGTCTCACTGCCGAGTCCGTCGTATTGACGCACTGGCCTCCGTTTCCGGAAGCACGGAAGACATCCCACTTGATGTCGTTCGGATCGATGACGACGTCCACTTCCTCCGCTTCCGGCATGACCGCCACCGTTGCGGTCGAAGTATGGATGCGGCCGCCCGATTCCGTCTCCGGAACACGCTGCACGCGGTGTACGCCCGACTCGTACTTCAGTTTGGAGTACGCGCCCTGCCCGTCAACGACAAAAGTGATCTCCTTGAAACCGCCGATCCCGTTTTCGTTGTAGGATGCAAGCTCGGTGCGCCACCCCTGGCGGACCGCGTAATTGCAGTACATCCTGTAGAGATCCGCCGCAAATAGCGCCGACTCGTCGCCTCCGACGCCGGCCCGGATCTCCATGATGATATTTTTGTTATCATTTGGGTCTTTGGGGAGAAGGAGGATCTTCAGTTCCTGCTCCGTATCGGCGATCTGCTTCTTCGCCTCAGCAAGCTCGCTTTTCAGCATCTCCCGCATATCATCGTCATTTTCATGCTCCAGCATCTCCAGTGCATCCGCCGCATCCGCCGATGCACGCTCATGCCTGCGGAAGGTGCTTACGATGGGTTCCAGTTCAGCCTGTTCGCGCATAAGCTTCTGAAACCTCCCCGGATCAGCCGTCACATCCGGCTCTCCGAGCAGGTTCATCAGTTCCTCATAATGACGCACTATGTCGTTCAGTCTGTCAATGCCAAGCAACTTACGTTCCCCTGTTGTATGCTGTTAAGGACGAACGGCACTGAACACGCGGTCCAGACCCGCAAGGTCCTGTTGTACTTTGATCTTTGTATACCCCTGCTCTTCTGCGATCCGGGATACATCCTCCGCCTGGTCATGCCCGATCTCCAGATAGATCCTCCCTCCGGGCGTAAGATGCGCCGGAGCTTCCGCAAGGATCCTCCGGTAGAACATGAGGCCGTCTTCGCCGCCGTCAAGAGCAATGCGCGGGTCGTGATCCCGCACTTCGGGATCGAGCGTTTCGATCACACCGGACCGTATATACGGCGGATTGGATACGATAACGTCAAAGCGCTCCGCATCTTTTCCGTCTGACGTTCCTTTGTCAAATGCCTCGAAAAGATCGCTTTGCACCGCCCGCACATCCGTTCCCAGGATGGACGCGTTCCGTATCGCCACAGAAAGCGCGTCACGGTCCGTATCGGACATCGTCACCCCGGCATAGCCTCCGTAATGCTTCAGTGAAACGGCGATACAGCCGGACCCGGTGCAGAGATCCAGCAGTTTTATTTCCTTATCTTTTTCCGCTGCCAGGATCGTCTCCACAAGGGTCTCCGTGTCCGGCCTCGGAACGAGTACATATCGGTTTACTTTAAAATCAAGGCCCATAAAGCCCGCGTGTCCGACGATCTGCTGCAGCGGCACGCGCCTTGCCCGTTGTGATACGCTCGCACGGAACGTTAACATTGCGCCGCAGTCACCGGGACACTGCAGTCCCCCCGCAGGTTCGGTCCCTCCGGTCGCGCCCGGGCAGAGCGTCCTGTCCATCTCCGCAAGCAGTTCTGCCGGGGACTTCCCGTAGGCTTCCTCCAGCATGACCCTCGCGTCATAAGCCGCATTGGGCACGCCTGCTTCCTTCAGCCTGGCTTCCGCATCTTTGAGCAGGTCCCTTACCTTCATGCCGTGAGATCCTGCCCTTCCGGATGCCTTGCGGCAGCTTTCGCAGAAAGTTCGCGTCCGAGCGCATCCGGTCCTCCGGGGAACTCTTCCGCCTGATACTGCTTCCAGTCGAAGACCGCTTCCGTCGCCGCGATCGCAACTTCGATCATACTGTCATCCGGTTCATAAGTCGTCAGCTTCTGCATCATGAGTCCCGGCTTCGAAAGAAGGTTGACGACGGGGCTGTCCGACCGTCCCGCCAGTCTCAGAAACTCATAGCTCACACCGGCGATCACCGGCATCAGAATGATGCGGCTGGCCAGTCTCAGAAGCGGCTGGTGCACCCTGATCACCATAAAGAACAGGATGCTGATGATCATTACGATGATGATGAAACTTGTTCCGCAGCGTTTATGTTCCTTGGAAGAGACCGCCACGTTGTCGACATTTAAAGGAAGGCCGTGCTCGATGCAGTTGATGCATTTATGTTCCGCGCCGTGGTACATGAAAGTGCGCCGGATATCCTCTGTCCGTGACACGATCATGATATATGCCACAAAGATCGCGACGCGGAGCAGGCCTTCAAACAGCGCCTGCAGGGTCTCGGAAGCGATGAAGTTCTTCATGAATCCGGCGATGACGAGCGGAAGCCACATGAAGATGACGAGCGCCATGATAAAAGCAAACACCATCGCCCCCGTCATAATGACTTTGTCCATCCTGTCGCCGAAAGTCTTCTCCAGCCAGAGCTCGAACTTCGACGGTTCCGTTTCTTCGTCATCTTCGTAAAAAGATGCCGAATACATGAGGGTCTTCATGCCGAGTACCATGGACTCGACAAAACTGAACGACCCCCGGATAAACGGGATCCGTGCAAGACTGAATCTTTCGGAATAAGGGATGCACTCCTCAACGTCGACGGCAATATCTCCGTCGGGCTTGCGTACCGCGACCGCGTAATGGTCACGGTTGCGCATCATGATCCCTTCAATTACGGCCTGTCCGCCGATCCCACTGTATTTCATAGTTTACAGACTCCATGTATCAATGCTCCCGCATGGCCCGGCACCGTATGGTCCCGCCCGCTTTCCGGGAGCCTGGAAAGTATAGCACTATTACGAAAATAGACCGAGCTGAAAGCCCGGTCCATATCTTACATCATTCGTAGAACTTATTTCATTCCGTACTTCTTGTTGAATGCCTCGACACGGCCGCGTGCCTGAGCAGTCTTCTCCTTGCCGGTATAGAACGGATGGCACTTGGAGCAGATTTCTACGGAAAGGTTCTGCTTGGTAGAACCAGTCGTGAATGTGTTGCCGCAATGGCAGGTAACGGTAGCCTGATAATACTTCGGCTGGATTCCTTCTTTCATGTTCTCACCTCTTAATTCTGATTTGGCGATTTCCGACCGCCTTGATATTCCGTCATTGCCGTCTCCGCGGAAACGGCATACAGCTTGAGTAGTATATCATACGTCTTTTCAAAATGCAAGCAACTTTTCATTAAACACGGAAGAAAGCAGAGCCTTAATAAAACTTGATCTTTTCAGCCATGCGGACAAACTCTTCATTGGTGCGTGTCTTGGTAAAGAGGTCCAGAACTTTCTCCGCTGCATCCTCCGGCTTCAGCGAACCGAAAGCATTGCGGACCTTGCTGACGGCATTCATCTCATAACTGCTCAGAAGAAGATCGTCGCGTCTCGTTCCGCTCTTTAAGATATCGATCGCCGGGAAGATACGCTTCTCGGAAAGCTTGCGGTCGAGCACCAGTTCCATGTTGCCGGTGCCTTTGAATTCCTCATAGATAACATCGTCCATACGGCTGCCGGTGTCGATCAGCGCGGTGGCAAGGATCGTAAGCGACCCGCCCTCGCGCATGTTTCTCGCCGCACCGAAAAAACGCTTCGGCATATGCAGCGCCGCCGGATCCAGACCGCCGGAAAGCGTTCTGCCGGAAGGCGGCACGACCAGGTTGTAGGCCCTGGCAAGACGCGTGATGGAATCGAGCAGGATCGTCACGTCCTTGCCGTATTCCACGAGGCGTCTGGCGCGCTCGATGACCATCTCCGATACGCGCTTATGGCGCTCGGGAAGCTCGTCAAAAGTGGAATAGATGACTTCGACGTTTTCGCCGACGACTTCCTCTTTGATATCCGTCACTTCCTCGGGACGCTCGTCGATCAGAAGGATGATAAGGTGCATGTTCTTATCGCGGATGATCGCCTTCGCTACCTGCTTCAGCAGAGTTGTCTTACCTGCCTTCGGCGGGGAAACGATCATGCCTCTCTGGCCTTTTCCGATGGGTGCCAGCAGATCCATGACCCTTAACGGAAGCGGTGATCTGGGGCCCTGTTCCAGGCGGATCCTCTCGTTCGGAAAGATCGGCGTAAGGTCCGAAAAATCAGGACGTCTTTCCGCTTCCTGAACGGGATATCCGTTGACGCTCGTGATATAAAGGAGCGCGGCGAAGCGTTCTGCCGCCGTCTTGATGCGGCGGTTGCCGCGGATGATGTCTCCGGTCTTTAAATTGAAGCGGCGGATCTGGCTCGGTGCCACATAAACGTCATTCTCACCCGGCAGAAAATTCTCACAGCGGATAAAGCCGAAGTTTTCCGGCATAACTTCAAGAATGCCGTTCGCTTCGATCCCGCTGTCGAGTGCGCTGATCTCCGGCGTCTGCTCTCCCGCCTGCAGGCTGACGACCGGTTTTCCGGTCTTTGCATCAAGCGGAATGTCCTTCAGTCCGGCCGTGTCAGCGCTTTCCCTTGCCGCCGGCTCGGCTTCGAAGGAGCTTCGCATCGGAATGGGTTCAACCGGCGCTGAAGTACGCGGCACTGCCGCTTCTTCCCGGGCCTCACGGCGCTCTCTTCCCTCCTTTGCAGGCTGGCCTTCACGGTTCCTCCTGAGAGCCGCTCCGTCCCGGATGGAGACCGTCTTGTGCTTTCTTATATCCCTGCCGCCTGCGGCGCGGGTCTTGTCCTGCGTTCTCTGCGCCTCTGCCGTCTTTGTCTCACGGCTGTTTTGTTCTTCCTGCGGGGCATCCGCTTCAGGCGCTTTCTTTTCGGAGGTTTCCTCCGGCTTTGCTGCCCGCTCAGCGTTTTCCGGCTCTGCCGGTGCCGCTTCAGGCTCCTTCGGTTCCTCCTTCGGCTTCAGAGGCTGTGCTGCCAGGCTGTGGATCTCCTGCGGCTTGTTTTCAGGCTTTTTTTCCGCAGCTTCACAAAGCAGGTCGATGATCTGCGCTTTCCGAAGCCCGGTGATCTTTAATCCCTGGCTTTTCGCAAATTCCTTCAGCTGCGTCAAAGGTAAAGTTTCCAGTTTTTCTCTCATCGTAATAAACAGGCTCCGTTTCTTTTAAAGTAAATGCGAATTCCCGGGATATCCGATAGATGATGACTTGTATATAGATAGTGCAGGGAAATGCTTTCAGTACTTTATTAGAATACACTTTAAGTATATTTTTGTCAATTCTCTTAAATCTTCCTCTGCTTTATTGCCTTGCAGTTTATTTTTTGCTACACTATATAGGATTTTTCAGGAGGTACTATGCGTTCTCAGAAAACAAATTCACAGCAGAACCGCACGCCCGGCGGCAAGCGTATACTATATGATGCACACGGAACCAGGGTCAAGGGCAGCCCGCTTTCAAACAAGTTTGTCCGTTTCCTGCTTTTCGGAGTGCTGCCTTATCTGGTGATCAACGGCATTATCCTGCTGCTGGTGTGCTCCACACCCAAGATCAGCATCGACGTCAAAGACACCAACGACTACATTTCAACCAACGTCAACTTTTCCATTCATTCCGTCCTTCCGATCAAAGAGATGAAGGTCACGATGGAATCGGAACCGGTCGAATATGAAAAGTCCGGCAGCAATTATACCTGCTCCGTCAGCAAAAACGGCACCTTCTATGTCGAAGCCACTTCCGTCAACGGAATGATGCGCGCGGCTTATGCCGACGTCAGCATGCTGGACGACACCGCCCCGTCGGTCGATGAAGAATCCGCCAACATCAGCAACGGCGCTCTGAGCTTCCTGATCAGCGATACGCAGTCCGGCGTCAATTATGACTCCATCTACGCAATCGTGAACGAAGCGGACGTTGTTTATCCGTCCGACATGAATCGTAATACGGGGCTAATCACGATCCCGCTTCCCGGCAAATGCTACTCCGTTGAGCTCTACTTCGAAGACATGGTCGGCAATGCCCGCTCCGGACACATCACGGTCAACACCATGCTTGTCGAACCGGGTACCGCAGACGAAGAAAGCACTTCCGAGGAAGAAACCGAAGCGTCATAAACCGCAGAGCTTTGCGGTATTCCATCCCGGCGGCCCCGCCAGTCAGTCACTGAAACCAAAACAGCTGTCCTGCCAATCAGCAGAACAGCTGTTTTTAATTGGATCAGCGGTAGTAAACGATGACCGGCATGCCCTTATAGACGATCCCGTAGAGCTCACGGGCTTTGGCAAGCGGCATGTTGATGCATCCGTGCGAGCCGGAATTCACATAGATCGTTCCTCCGAAGGAACCGCGCCAGGTCGCGTCATGGAATCCGACGCCTCCGTTGAACGGCATCCAGTAATTTACCGGGCTGCGGTAATCTACGGATCCGTCCGGCTTATAACCGACCAGGGTCTTGTTCGTCTGCTTCAGCTTGATATCAAAGATCCCCGGCGGTGTCTTTCTGTCCTTGGTCATTCTTCCTGAAACGCAGGGCGAATCAAAGATCGTCACCCCGTCCTGGATGACATAGACAGTCTGGTTGGTCAGGTCGACCTCCGCATAGGTCGTGCCGTAATCGGGTTCCTCATGGACTACCGCCTTATTCTTCCATGTAGCGGAGATATGGAACGGATCTGTCTCTTCCGCCGCAGCTGTGCTCTCCGTCTTCGATGACTTCGAGTTCTTCGACGATTTCGTTTCCTCCACAGGCTCCTCGTACTCAAAACTGCGTCCGACCGTATCGGCCGCTTTGTCTGTCAATGCCAGCAGGGACGAAAGCGTAGCTTCTTCATCCAGGCGCCAGCCATAGGCGGCGTTCATCAGGATATAGCTTCCGTTCGCCGTTTTAAACAAACGCTTCCTATCCTTGTCATACGTATCATAACGGTCCTTAAGTCCCGTCACGAAGTCCTGTACGGCATTCTCACGGGTCATCAGTTCCCGGAGTTGCTCGCCGTTCAGATACTCGGTCACTTCACCGCCCATATCAATACTGGCGTTCAGATCCTGCAGGGTATTGAGTTCCGTAAGATCCCCCTGAAGCCTTGCATTGTCCGAACTGACTGCGGGTGCTATGTAACAGCCGATCTCCTCAAGATCAAGCTGCATCCGTCCTTCCTGTATCTTTGCCTGCATTGCCTTCGTCAGTATCTCCCTGTCGACGGCATTGCCGGGCTTCTCCGGTATGATTACATAACGGTCCGCCGTCTCGTCAAATGAGATATAAGCATCTTCCGGCGAGGCAATGTTGGCCGGATCAAGTGTTCTTGATGCATCCAGGGCACGCTCCAGGCCTTCTTCATCAAACGTTCCGGTATAAGGGAGCATGGTCTCCTTGACCGGTTTACGGGCAACGATCCAGCCGATGCGGTTCTGACCTGAAAGGACCTGCTCGATGCCTTCATACTCCCTCGAAGGCTTTGCTTCACTGATATCGAGCGATTCCGATGCACCGTTTCTTCCGGTAAGTTCAAATGTATTATCCTCAAAGGAATTGCGCAGCGCTTCTTTTGCTTCCGCCGCCGTCAGTTCCCCGACATTCACACCGTCAAGGAAAGTATTGGGCAGGAAATGCGTTCCGTAGTAGCCGATGCCGTAGACATAGGCTCCCGCAAGGAGCACGGCAAACAGCAGAAGGAACGAGACCAGCTTCACGACCCCGACCGGGCCGCTTTCCTCTTCCTCTTCTTCTGACCAGAACGGCTTGACCGGAAGGGGTTCATCGGTTTCTCCGTCAGCCGGTGCTTCCTCCAGAGCTGCCGCTTCTGTCTGTGGAGCTTCTTCAGCTTGCAGCTCTGCGGCATCGTTTTCTTCCGACGCATCTTCAGCTTCCGGCTCAGGAGTTTCGCCCTCTTCTGCAGCTTCATCCACTGCTGGAACGGTTTCCGCTTCCTCTGTCTTTTCAACTTCCGGCTCCGGCGTTCCTTCAGCTTCCGTCTCTATCGTTTCTTCGGCTTCCGGTTCACGCACTTCGCTTTCTTTTGCAGCATCTTCCACAGCGGGAACGTTTTCCGCTTCCTCTGCCTGCACGGTTTCTGCTTCCGGCGTTTCCTCAGCTTCCGTTTCCTGCTCCGATGCTTCGCTTTCTTCTGCAGCATCTTCCGCAGCAGGAGAGGTTTCCGGCTCGTCTGCTTTCACGGCATCTGCTTCTGCAGCTTCTTCAGCTTCCGGTTCCGCAGCTTTGCTTATTTCCGGAGCCTCTTCAACAGCAGGAACGGTTTCAGGTTCATCAGCCTGTACGGTTTCCGCTTCCGCCGTCTCTTCGGCTTCCGGCTCCGGCTCTTCGCTTTCTTCGGCAGCGTCTTCCGCTGCAGGAGCGGTTTCAGGTTCCACAGTCTCCGCTGCTTCTGTTTCCGCCGCTTCTTCAGCTTCCGGCTCAGGCGCTTCGCTTTCGTTTTCTACCGTCACGGTTTCCGCGGCAGGAACGGTTTCCTCTTCCTCTGCCTGCGCGGTTTCCGCTTCCGGCGTTTCTTCCGCAGCCTTCACCAAATCAGTCTCCGGCTTTGTATCTGCTGTCTCGCCGATCTCAAACTCCTCGAACAGATCGTCATCTGCCGCATCCGCAGTATCTGCCGTACCAGCGTCATCGATCTTCAGCTCTTCCAGCAGGCCTTCATCCTCCGGATCGATCTGTCCGCTGTCGGTATCCAGTTCTTCAAATCTAATATCTTTCATCACTTAAAACTGTCTGGCTGTAAACTGTGCCGCACTTTGCTTTCCGG
>JAFPHE010000048.1 GCA_017388745.1 Lachnospiraceae bacterium
ACCGCGGAATGCATATAGTCCTTCATCGACTGCCCCGGATGTTCTTCCATCGACCTGAAGCAGGCTTCCAGGATAACGATCGAGTTGTCGACCATCATGCCTACGCCGAGGACCATGGAACCGAGGGTGATGACGTTGAGCGAATAGCCCCTTGCCCACATCATGACAAAGGCCGTCATGATCGATACCGGGATGGACGTCGCGACGATCAGGGACGCCTTGACGTCGCCGTAGAACAGGAACAGGACGATCGTACAGATGACGACCGCCGCCGCCATGGTCTTGAGCATCGTCCTGATGGAATCCAGGATGTCGTCGGCGCTGTCGTTGATAATGATGAACTTGACGTTCGGATCGGCAGCTTCGATCTCGGAAAATACTTTCTTTGCCGCGTTTGAAACATTGACCGCGGTATATTTCTGGTTGCGGTTCAGGCCCAGCATGACAACGTCTTCGCCGTTATAGCGTCCGATCGCTCCCTGCTTCTCCTGAGTGCGGTATACGTCCGCAATGTCTTCCAGATAAATGATATTGCCCGCGCCGTAAGTGATCGGGATCCGCTTCAGTTCCTCCGGCGTCTTATACTTCACGCCTGCGGAGATGCTCAGCTCCGTGCTTCCGACGGAAGCCGAACCGGCGGGGATCGTAAAGGATGCGGCGCCCACGAGCTGCGCGACCGAATTGATATCGAGATGGTATCTCGCCAGCTTTTCGGGGTTGAGGCAGATGCGGATGTAATCCTGCTGCCCGCCGTAAGCATCCACGGATGCGACCGATGCGATCTTTTCCAGTTCCGGCACGACATACTTGTTCGCATAATTGAGGACGTTGTTGACGCCCGAGTTCTTGACCGTGACATACATGGACGCCGACTGATTGACATCCAGCTCGTAGATCACGGGCTCATTGGCATCTTCCGGCAGCCCCGTCCTTGCCTGGTCGATGCGCTTCCTGAGATCCGAATAGGCGTTGTCCATATCCGTGCCGTACTCATACTGCAGAAGGACCAGCGAGAAGTTCTCGCTCGAAAGGCCTGTCAGGGTGTCGATGCCGCTCAGGGTGCCGACATTTTCCTCGATCTCCTTGGTGATCAGTTCGTCCACGTCCTTGGGGCTCGCGCCCGGATAGGTCGTCATGACGACCAGCATGGGCATATTGATCTCGGGAGTGAGCTCGAGTTTCGACGAAAACAGAGACATGACGCCGAAGAAGAACAGCGACAGTACGACCAGCAGGGTCGTTACGGGACGCTTCAGGACAAATTTGGTGACTCTGATCATTTAATTGTCCTCCGCCCTGCGTGCCTGCACCTGCGCGCCCTCATAGAGCTGGGACGTCCAGGTACGGATCACGACGTCGTCCCCGGTGATGCCGCTTACGATCTGCGTCCTCTCCGTATCCGCGAGGCCGGTCTCCACTTCGTTCTTGTGGACCGTTCCCGCGACATTGTTCTCGGAGATGAGGACGGAGTCATCCTGCCCTCCGTTGTCTTCGTTGTAAGTCAGTGTATAGACATAGGACTTGCCGCCGTCATAATAAATGCTGTCTGTGCTGACCGTCAGCACGTTCTCGGCCTTTTCCGACACGAAGATGACCTTGACGGAGGTGCCCCTCGCCATGGTCTGCATGCCGTCAAACGCCGCCTCTACCGTATAAAGCCCGGTCGCCTGGCTGGGAAGCCTGGAGATCTTGGTGATCTTTGCGTCATAGGATTCACCCTGCCTTGTGACCCTGATCTTCTGACCGATGTGGAGCGCGTCGAGCAGGCGGTCCGTCACGGAAAACTCCAGCTTGCTGACGTCCAGGGAAGAGATGACTGCAAGCGGAGCGGTCTGGGAAGCGATCGCATTGACACTCATGTCCGTCGATTCCACCGTGCCGCTGACCGGAGAAGTCACCGTCGAAAACTCGACCTGGGTATCATACTGAAGTTTAGCGCCCTCGTACTGGAGCTTTGCGCCCTCGAGACCTGAAACAGCCTGGTCATAGGCGTTCTTCGTCTGCTCGTATGTCTGCGCGGAAATATCGCCGCTCTGCAGCAGCACGGACATGCGGTCCAGATTGGTGCGTGCAAGGGCAACGCTTTCCGAAAGCGTATTCACCTGTACCTGCGCTGCGTCCATGGAGATCCTGGCGGCGTCGATCTGCTTCTGGTTGTCGATCGTACAGATCGGATCGCCTTCATTGACATGGTCGCCCTGGCTGACGAAGATCTCCCTGATCTCGCCCGCCGCCTTGGGGATGACATAGTAAACGTCGCCCGGCATGACGGAACCCACCAGGCTCGTATCGATGTAGATATCCGCATAGACCGGCGTTTCCGTTGAAACAGTGGACAGCGGCTCCGTGACCACGCCCTTTCCCGGCTTCAGGATCCTGAGCACGACCAGGACCGCGATCACGATAAGAAGAAGGATCAGAATGACCTTACCCGCAGCAGAACCTTTTTTCTTCTTTTCTTCCATATGGTCTCATCCTCCGCGCGACCTGCCTTTGAGGCCGGAACACGCTCTCATGTTATTATTGAATCTTAAAGCTGAATGACAGTATATTTTACATCAGAAATGCCCGGTCCGCAATACCTGATCCGGGGCATACTCCGACAGCCTACATTAACATACGGCAGCAACCTCAACTCAAACTCAACGCGCCGGAAAACTTCCGGAGAACGCTTTTTCTTGAGAATCAGTTGAGGAATGGCATATAATCTAATGATGTAAGGGCAGAAAGCTCTGGATCCGCGGCAGGCAGGCCTGCCGGCTGGTAAAAGAGCCTGAGGCCCGCCGGATATGAGTAAGAAGCGGGGAGAATTGAAGCGATATGTTCAACATACTGGTTGCTGAAGATGATAAAGATCTGCGGGATCTGTTCTGTTCCGTCCTGCGCGAAAGCGGCTATCATGCGATCCCTGCGGAAAACGGGGAAGAAGCACTCAGGATCAGCGACAGCATTCAGATCGACCTCATCATCACGGATATCATGATGCCGAAGATGGACGGTCTCGAACTGATCCGTGCTTTGCGGGAGAACCGGGACAACACACCGGTCCTCATCATCACCGCACGTTCCTCCGCCAATGACATGCGCGAAGGCTTCCGCATCGGTACGGACGACTACATGGTCAAGCCGATCAACGTCAACGAGATGGTCTGGCGGGTCGAGGCGCTCCTGCGCCGCAGCCAGCTCGTCAGCCAGAGGAAGACCGTCATCGGCAGCACGGAGCTCGACTGCGACAGCCTCAGCATACACAGCGGCGGCCAGACCTGGATCCTGCCGCAGAAGGAATTCTTCCTGCTTTATAAGCTCCTGACCTCGCCGGGGCGTATCTTTACGCGCAGGCAGATCATGGACGATATCTGGGGACCGGATTCGGATGCGGACCCCCACACCCTGGAAGTGCACATCAGCCGGCTGCGCGAACGTTTCCGCGATGTTCCGGATTTTGAGATCGTCACGGTACGCGGGCTCGGATATAAGGGGGTGCTCCGATGAAAGAACGGACTTCCTGGAGGCTGGCACTGCTTTTCACGATCTACATTTTCCTGATCATCACCTTCACCATGGTGGTCTCGATCACGATCATGCTGCTGCTGTATCATTATAAGATCCTCTCCGGCAACCCGCACGGCGTGCCTTTCCTGATCCTCGCATGCATCAGCGTCGGGTTGGGAACACTGTTCAGCA
>JAFPHE010000049.1 GCA_017388745.1 Lachnospiraceae bacterium
GTGAGACCAGGCCGTCCATTGCCAGCACGGACTCTGTGATCAGTTCGATCGAAAACGCCAGATCCTTCCCCACCCGGTTCCCGCCGTCCTTTGCGTCGACATGAAGGTCGGCTCCGTCGCAGGAAACGAACTTTGCTCCCGCATTTTCGATCTCCGTCCTGAACTTCTCAAAAGAAAAATACGTCACCTCGTGTCCGGCGCCTGTCATCTCCTTTACGACGCCGAGAGTCGGATTGGTATGTCCGTATGCGGGAATACAAAACCATGCGATCTTCATCGTCCGCTCCTTAAAATATCAGAAAGAGGCCTGATAACCGGTGTTGAAATCGATCCCTAGGTCTCCGAAATAAGACTCGAAGTCCATCTTGAGATAATCTGCCATATCCTTCATCTCGATCACGGTCTTCACGTCGACCGGCACGCCCTCTTCCTTCGCGCGTTCGATGGCAAGAGCCGCCTTTTCGCCGTGCGTATAGATGCGGTCATGCCCCTCGGCCTTCGGCGACTCCCTGATCTCCTGCAGGAAAGCCGAAAGATGCTTTTCGATCTCCCCGGGGTCTCCGAACATTGCGGGATCGATCGCGATAAAGCCGTGGCAGAGGCCGTTGATCCTCGTGTTGTTGGAAGTCTTTCCCAGGGAAAGGATCGAGGTGAAGATCTCGCAGAGCATGCCGTAGCCGTAGCCCTTATGGCTGCCGGTCATCTCTTCGCTTCCGCCGAGCGGCATGATGCCGCCGCCTGCCCGCTGGTTGATGTTGGCGAGGATCCTCGGCGCGTCCTTGGACGGAACGCCCTTTTCGTCGAGCGCCCAGCCCTCGGGCAGCGGTTTTTCCGCCTTGTTGTAGAGCTCCAGCTTGCCTCTCGTCACGACGGTCGTCGATGCGTCAAAGAAAAACGGATACGGCTCCGCAGGCATGGAGATGGCGATGGGGTTGGAACCGATCATGGCCTTTTTGCCGAAGGTCGGCACCATGATCGCCTCGGAATTGGTAAAGGAAAGGCCGATCAGCCCCTCGTCGCAGGCCATCTTGGCATAGTAGCCCGCGATCCCGTAGTGGTTGGAATTGCGCACCGTCACGATCGCCATGCCGGACTTCTTTGCCTTGCCGATCGCCATGCGCATGGCCATATGCCCGATGGGCTGTCCCATGCCGTTATGGCCGTCGATGACTGCCGAGAGCGGCGTTTCAAAAACGACCTCCGGCTTTGCGTCCAGCAGGATCTTGCCGTTCTGTATGCTCTTGTGGTAGCGCTGCAGACGCTGCACGCCGTGCGACTCGATGCCGTAGATATCCGCCATCAGGAGATTGTCCGTGATGACCGAGCTGTCCTCTTCGCTGAAACCGAAGCGGCAGAATGCGTCCCTGCAGAAACGGGTCAGTGTGTCTGTATCCAGTTTGATATGTGCCATAGAACTCCTCCTCTCCGCCTTCCGGCTTAAAACAATTCTCTGTCATAGTATGCTCTGTTTTCTTCCCTGTAGACATTGAAGATGACCCGCTCCATCCGGCCCGGGTGCGCGCCCAGCCAGTCCGTCACGGTCCTGACCGCGATCCGGGCCGCCCGGTCCTGCGGGAAATGAAATACGCCGGTAGAGATGCCGCAGAATGCGACGGTCCCGAGCCCGTTTTCAAGGCACATATCCAGCGTGTTCCGGTAGCAGTCCGCAAGGTCCTTTTCAAGATCCGGGGTCAGCCTTCCGGATACGATCGGCCCGACGATGTGGATCACCTTCTTTGCGGGAAGGTTGTAGCCCCCGGTCAGCATCGGAACGGCGGTCGGCTGCTCATAGCCCGGTCCGTACTTTGCCCGGAGCGCATCCATCTGCCTGCCGCACTCCGCCCGGAGCTGGATCCCGGCAAAGGTATGGATGCAGTTATCGATGCAGGAATGCATCGGGACGAAGCACCCGAGCATCTGCGAATTGGCCGCGTTCACGATGGCGTCCGCCGCGATCCTTGTGATGTCGCCGACCCAGACGGAGATCTGATCCGCAAAGGCGTGCCGGCTCCCTTCGTCGGCGATCGTCGGGATGTCCGATACCTGCACGATCCCGTTCCTGCGGTTCCGTTCCTGCAGGTATTCGTCCTGCACCGCAAGAACAGAAGGAGCCATCATCCGCGGCATCCGGATATTCATCAGGGAAC
>JAFPHE010000050.1 GCA_017388745.1 Lachnospiraceae bacterium
CGCGGGATCGTCACCAACGTTCAGGACTTTATCGTGAATATTGCACGTGGCCTGAAGAAATCATAAGCACATTTTTTATAGGAGAACAAGCATGGTCAGACGAGTTTATGTAGAAAAGAAACCGGGATTTCGCGTGGAAGCCGCAGGTCTTCTGAAAGACCTTCGCTCCAACCTGGGTCTCAAGGACCTTCAGGATGTACGGATCCTTCATCGCTATGATGTCGAAAATCTTTCAGAGGATCTTTATGAAAAAGCGATCGGACGGATCCTTTCGGAGGCCCCGGTCGATCAGGTCAGTCGCGAGACGCTACCTGAGGACGTAAAAGGATCCACTCTCTTTGCTGTCGAATACCTGCCCGGTCAATATGATCAGCGTTCCGACAGTGCTGAGCAGTGCATCCGCCTGCTCTCTGCCGAGGCTCAGCCGACGGTTGCCTGTGCGAATGTTTATGTTCTGACCGGAGACCTCTCAGAGGAAGAAGTAGAAAAGGTCAAGAACTACTGCATCAACAGTGTGGATTCACGCGAAGCTTCCATGGACAAACCTGAGACGCTCGCCGTGGATTATGGTGTGCCGGATCATGTGGACGTGATCGATGGCTTTATCTCCATGAGTGAGGATGACCTTAAAGCCATGCTGAAGAATCTGGGGCTGGCGATGAGTCTGGCGGATCTTCAGCATACGCAGCGCTACTTTGCCGATGAAGAACACCGGGATCCCACGATCACGGAGATTCGTGTGCTGGATACCTACTGGTCCGATCACTGCCGTCATACGACGTTCGCTTCTGTCATCGAAAACGTCGAGATAGAGAAGAGTGAGCTTTCCGCGCCGATCGAGGCTGCCTGGAAAGAATACTTAAGCGGGAAAAAGGCACTGGGACGCGAAGAAAAGCCCATCTGCCTGATGGATATCGCGCTGGCAGCCATGAGGGAGATCAAGGCGCAGGGCGGCCTGGCCGATCAGGAAAAATCCGATGAGATCAATGCCTGCAGTATCGTCATTCCGGTCGATGTAAACGGAGTGACGGAAGACTGGCTGTTAATGTTCAAGAACGAAACTCATAACCATCCTACCGAGATCGAGCCCTTTGGCGGTGCCGCGACCTGTCTGGGCGGTGCGATCCGTGACCCGCTGTCCGGAAGAAGCTATGTCTATCAGGCCATGCGAATCACCGGCGGTGCGGATCCGACGGCACATATTCGGGATACGATTCCGGGCAAACTGCCGCAGAGAAAGATCGCAAGAGAAGCAGCACACGGCTACAGTTCCTACGGCAACCAGATCGGTCTTTCCACCGGCTATGTCAAGGAGATCTATCATCCGGGCTATGTCGCAAAACATATGGAACTCGGTGCGGTTATGGCGGCCGCTCCGGTCAAGAACGTCAAGAGAGAAAAAGCCGAACCCGGCGATGTGATCATCCTGCTCGGCGGACGGACCGGACGCGATGGAATCGGCGGTGCTACGGGATCCTCCAAGGCACATACGGAAGAATCCATCACGACCTGCGGTGCAGAAGTCCA
>JAFPHE010000051.1 GCA_017388745.1 Lachnospiraceae bacterium
GAGATCCTGACCATGAACTCGCTGCAGTCGGTATCCGGCCGGGACGCCTCCGGCGGTGTCACATATCTTTCTGCCATGGAAGATAACCTGCAGATACTGAAAAAAGCCCTGGACTGAGAGTCTCAGGGCATCAAACACCGATAAGGGATTTTTTAATTATGTCACTGTTATCCGTTCAAAACCTCAGTATCGGCCACGAAGGCCGTGCCATCCTCAACGGACTCAATTTCACTGTCAATGCCGGCGACTACCTCTGTATCGTCGGAGAAAACGGATCCGGCAAGAGCACGCTCATGCGTACTCTGCTGCATCTGGTCTCTCCCATCGGCGGCAGCATCGTCTACGGAGACGGTCTTAACGCCAGCGAGATCGGCTATCTTCCGCAGCAGACGAATGTACAGAGAGATTTCCCCGCATCCGTACGGGAGATCGTCCTTTCAGGCTGTCAGGGACGTCTGGGCTTTCGTCCGTTTTATAATGCCGAAGAAAAAAAACTGGCCGAAGAAAACATGGTACGGATGGATGTCGCCCGGTTTGCAGACCGCAGCTACCGGACTCTCTCCGGAGGACAGCAGCAGCGTGTTCTTCTGGCAAGGGCGCTCTGTGCCACCCGCAAGCTTCTTTTGCTGGACGAGCCTGTCGCAGGACTGGATCCCAAAGTGACCGCAGAAATGTACAGCCTGATCCGGGAATTGAACCGGGAAGGAATCACGATCATCATGATTTCACATGATATCGCGGCATCCGTACGTAACGCAAGCCACATCCTTCATATCGGAAGCAGCGTTTTCTTCGGGAGCACGGATGCTTATCTTATGAGCGAGACCGGCAGGCAGTATATCGTCAATGCAGGTGAGGCGGACGACCTGATCCGCAATTATGGAAGTACGTTGCCTGCGGATATCGTATCTTCCCTGTCCGAAACACAGACCGCAGGATCTGAAGGAGGTGAGGCTCATGCTCGCTAAACTGATAATCTACCTCCAATATCCGTTCGTCCGCTACGCATTGATCGTCGGTGTGCTGATCTCCTTATGCTCTTCGCTTCTCGGTGTGACACTCGTCCTTAAAAGGTTTTCCTTTATCGGAGACGGTCTGTCCCATGTCGCTTTCGGTGCTATCGCAATCGCCAGCGTGCTGCGCGTCAGCAATAACATGCTGGTCGTTCTGCCTCTGACTGTCATCAGCGCCGTTTTGCTGCTTCGGACCGGACAGAACACGAAGATCCGCGGAGATGCCGCGATCGCAATGATCTCCGTCGGGGCTCTTGCTTTCGGTTACCTGCTGATGAATATCTTTCCGGTCTCTTCCAACCTTTCGGGAGACGTCTGCAGCACCCTGTTCGGATCGACTTCGATCCTGACCCTGACAAGACAGGAGGTGGTGATCTGCATCATCCTGTCGCTGGTCGTCATCGCCGTGTTCATCCTTTGTTATAACCGGATCTTTGCCGTAACCTTTGATGAAAACTTTGCAAAGGCTTCCGGAACACCGGCAGAAAGCTGCAACCTGCTGATCGCCGTCATCACGGCCGTGATCATCGTGCTGGCCATGAACCTCGTCGGTTCCCTGCTGATATCCGCTCTCGTGATCTTCCCGGCATTATCCGCCATGCGGATCTTCCGGAGTTTCCGGCAGGTCACGGTCTGCTCTGCAGTCCTGTCTGTTATCTCTTCGTTTATCGGACTTGCCGCTTCGATCCTGGCGGACACACCGGTGGGTTCCACGATCGTAGCCGTGGAGGTCCTCGTATTCTTCCTGTGCCTGGCTGCAGGAAACATGCTGAACCGCGAATAAGCAAAAAGAACCCGCAGGTTTCACCTGCGGGTCTTCTTTGTACATAAAAGCTTTCTGTCGATTATACCAGCTCGATCAGCACTTCCATAGCGCCGTCGCCCTTACGCTGGCCGATCTTGACGATACGGGTGTAGCCGCCGTTGCGGGAAGCATACTTTGCACCGTACTC
>JAFPHE010000004.1 GCA_017388745.1 Lachnospiraceae bacterium
TCCAAGATCCATCAGAAGCTCGGCGCGACCATCATTTACGTCACCCATGACCAGACCGAGGCTATGACCCTTGGTACCAGGATCGTCGTTATGAAGGACGGTATCGTTCAGCAGATCGACACCCCCACCAATCTGTACAACAAACCCGGCAACCTCTTCGTCGCAGGCTTCATCGGCTCCCCGCAGATGAACTTCTTCGACGCGATCTGCAACGTCAGCGGCAGCGATGTCGAACTGCAGATCGGCGAGAGCCATTTCCCGCTTCCCGCCGAGAAGGCACAGAAGCTGATCGAAGGCGGTTATGCAGGAAAGACCGTCGTGCTCGGTATCCGTCCCGAGGATGTTCATGAGGCTACCGCAGCTGATAAGGCCGGCGGCAAGACCATCCCCTGCACCATCAAGTTCTACGAGCTGCTCGGCGCCGAAGTCTATCTGTACTTCGATCTTGAAGGCATGCAGATGACCGCACGTACTTCTGCCAATACGACCCTTCGTACCGGTTCTCCGGCAGAGTTCTCGCTCGATATGAACAAGGTCCACGTTTTCGATAAGGAGACCAAGAACACGATCACCAACTGATCCCCTCTTTCCTCTCCTGCCCTGCTTATGAAGGATATACAGCCGGAGCAGACCGGATCATCATAGCCGGGACTCTTAAGCGAAAGTATGAAAGACTGCTGAAATGTGTTATAATGCATTTCAGCAGTTTTTTATTGATCATTGGCTGGTTTTCGGAGATCATTTATGGATAACAGCGCAAAAAAAGAACAGCTCCTTGCGGAACTGAACCGTATCACAGGGCTCCGGCTCTCTTTTTCAGATACAGACGGAATGCCGGATGAAGAGCAGGCCGTGAAAGGGCTGTCCGTCCTTCTTGACGCATACAGGCGAAGCGGCACCCGTGAAGACGCTGTGCTCCGCTGGACCACCGGTGCCGTCGGCGAAGACGATTTCCGTATCCTTGCCGCGCGCTTCCATATCGATCCCGATACTCCGCTCGTCCTTTATTACGTGGAGCTCGATAAAACGGAAGGAAACACTGACCAGGCAGTCCGTCTCCTGAAACAGGTGCTTGCGGACCGCCGCGGCCTGATGGCACTGCGGCTTCATGACGCGGCACTCCTTATTCTTGAACCGGTGAAAAAGCGTCTTTCCGCAGAAATCAAAGCGGATGATACGGATCCCGTCCTCAGGACAGCGGAAAGCATCCTCAGCGTGATCAATACCGAGCTCTTCGTGAATGCGCGGGTGATGTGCAGCGGTATACTGCCGGGCGTTTATTCTCTTCCCGCCGCATATGCGGATGCGCTCTATGCCATGAGCGTCGAACGCATCTTCCATCCGGACCGCAGGATCGGCCTGTCAGACTGTATCGGCGAGGACCGGCTGCTCTACGAACATTCGCCCGAAGTACTGCGGGCTTATCTGAAAGAAACGCTTGGCGGGGCATTTTCGGAAACTGACGGCACGATTGCTGAAGCCGCCGCCCGTGCCTTTGAGGGCGACTATCTGCTCGCTGCCAACTGTTTCCTCGACAATGACCTCAATATTGCGGAAACCGCAAGGATCCTGCATTTCCACCGCAACACCCTGATCTACCGGATCGAACAGATCCGTGCCGAGACCGGCCTCGATATCCGCCGCTTCGACGACGCCATGCGCTACCGTCTCTGTTCGCTGGCGATCTGCGCTCTGCGCTCAAAGTAAGCCCGAACTTAAAACCGTTCATATCCGCACTGAAAAACAGCAGTGATTCATCAGTTATGATGGATCGCTGCTGTTTCAAATGCATATATTTGGGTTTTAATAAAAATGCAGGAACGGCAGTGCCGGATCTACATCTTTTTCAGCCAGTAGAAACCGTAGGCCGGGAGCGGGATCTCCGTTGCCTGTATGGTCTTACCGGTAACAAGATCCTGGTAGTTCCCGTCGTCCTGATGGAGATAGGCGACGCAGTCATGCTCCGAGAAGTTGAAGACTCCGAAGAACTTGTCTCCCTCAAAGTATCTGCCGATGCAGAGCACGGCGTTGTTCCCGGCGTCGACCGTCCACATGTCGGCATTGGTCATGAATACCTTCTCCGTCCTGCGGATCTCTTCAAGTTTCTTCAGGCCCCCGAAGATCTTTCCTTCCACCGTATCTTCATCATGTCTCTGCTCCGCGAGATCCCACTTCATGGCGCCGCGGTGCAGATATCTTGAATCATCCTTTTTGAGCGGATCTTCCTTATAGCTGTAGTCATTGACCTGTCCGACCTCGTCTCCGCTGTAGAGAACGGGAATGCCGGACTGCGTAAGCATATAGGCATGCAGCATCAGATCCTCACGTACGGCAAGCTCCATCGCGGCCTGATCTCCTTCAAAGCCTGCCTTTTCCACGCCGCACATCGACGCCGTCGTTCCGCAGAAGCGGGCATCCATCGTCACCGGATCATCATTATAAAGCTCTCCGCGGCTTGTGCTGCCGCCTGCAAGACCCCGGAAGAAATCATTGAGGTATTTCTTATGCGGCACTTCTTCCTGTCCGTACGTCTTAAGCGTAGGATAGTCCAGTCCCCATCCGATGTCGTCGTGGCAGCGCAGGTAATTGAGGAAGACATATTCCTTGGGAAGGCGGCTCACGATATCGAGCTGTTTCTTCAGGAGGCGGGTGTCCCTGGTTGCGACCGTGTGCCAGGTCGTCGCCATCGTCGTCACGTTATAGAGCATATGGCACTCGGGCTTGTCGACCGTCCCGAAATAAGGAACGACCTTGGCCGGTTCCATGACTACCTCTCCGAGAAGCAGGATGGACGGACAGACGATCTCCCCGATCATACGCATCATGCGGACGACCGTATGGACCCTGCGAAGATTGCGGCAGGACGTACCCAGTTCCTTCCAGATATACGGAACGGCATCCAGCCGGAATATATCGATGCCCTGGTTCGCAAGATACAGGAAGTTGTAGATCATCTCGTTGAAGACCCTGGGATTGCCGTAGTTCAGATCCCACTGGTACGGATAGAACGTCGTCATGACATAGTATCCGCAGTCCGGAAGCCAGGTGAAATTGCCGGGTGCCGTCGTCGGGAATACCTGCGGCACGGTCCGTTCAAACTGCTCCGGAATGGCATAGCTGTCAAAGAAATAATAACGGCTCATGTACTCGCCTTCGCCGGCGCGTGCACGTTTTGCCCACTCATGGTCCTCGGACGTATGGTTCATGACAAAGTCCATGCACACATTGATGCCGCGCTTATGGCATGCCGCCGTGAGATGCTCGAGGTCCTTCATCGTCCCCAGATCCTCACGCACCTTGCGGAAATCGGCGACAGCATATCCGCCGTCGGAGCGTCCCGGCACCGTATCGAGGAAGGGCATCAGATGGACATAGTTGACATTGCACTCATCGATATAGTCGAGGCGCTTCTCGACGCCCTTTAAGTTTCCGCCGAAGTTCTCGATGTAGAACATCATGCCCAGCATGTCGTTCTTCTTGTACCACGCGGGATCGGACTCCCTCTGTATATCGATCTTCTTGAGGGCGCTCTTCCGCTCTGTATAGAAGCGGTACATGGACTCGCAGAGCTCCGCGTACATCGAATCGTTGTTGTAAAGTTCCATATAGAGCCAGCGAAGTTCATCCTGGCATCTCTTCATCCTGAAGTAAAATGTTTCGTCTGTTGCTTTGTTGTTTTTAACATTTCCGGCCACAGCAGATACCTCCTTTGTTCCGTAGCTTAACCTTATCATTTCCGCATGTTACCGTCAAGATAGCACAGAGCGAAAGACTTTGCATAAGGCATGGTACAACAGAGAAATAATAGTGCCAAAGCACGCCGGATAGGGTATAATGAGACGAAGAACAGAACAGGCTGCCGTTCATCTCCCGCTCTTTTCAAAAAACGGATGGCCGACAGCCGCAAAACCTTGAAACGGAGACTCCAGTTCCATGACCAACGAAGGACATTTACGACCTGAACTTCATTTTTCGCCGCACCGGGGATGGCTCAACGATCCGAACGGGCTGATCTTTCATAACGGCACCTGGCATCTTTATTTCCAGCACTATCCGTTTGATACGGTGTGGGGTCCCATGCACTGGGGCCATGCCGTAAGCCGGGATCTCGTGCACTGGGAAGAGCTTTCGATCGCCCTTTATCCCGAGGGCAAACTTTATCGCTTCTCCGGAAGCATGGTCTATGACAGGGACAATACATCCGGCATGGGCCGTACCGCTCCCGACGGCAGCATGATACCGCCTTTTGCGGCGTTTTATACAAGGCACATCGAGACCGGCCATCTGGAGAGCCAGGGGGTCGCTTTCAGCTATGACGGCGGAGTGACGTTCGAAGACTATCCGGGCAATCCCGTGATCGTAACACCGCCCGCCGAGGGCGGTCCGCTCTCCGATTTCCGGGATCCCAAGGTCTTTAAGAACCCCGATACCGGTCTCTGGAACATGACTGTCGCCGCAAAGTACCGCTCCAATTTCTATGAGTCCCGTGATCTCCTTCACTGGACGCTGACCGGATCCTTTGCGCACGGTTTCAGGGAGATCACCAATGTCTGGGCATGCACCGACCTGATCCCCTTTGAAACGGAAGAAGGCTGCAAATGGGTCCTTTTTGCAAGCATGGAGAATAAAGAAGGCCAGCCGGAGCCGCGTACGATGTATTTTGTCGGCCGCTTTGAAGGAGGGACTTTCACCGCGGAAGAAAAGACTGAAGAGCCCCTATGGATCGACTTCGGATGGGATAATTACGCGGGCGTCACTTTCAACGACTGTCCTTTCCCCGACCCGGTCATGATCAGCTGGGCGGTCAACCCGCGGTACGCAAACCAGGTCCCGACCGGCAGGGAAGGTTTCCGCGGACATATGACTTCAGCCCGCAGGCTCAGGCTCGTTAAGACTACAGAAGGCAGGCGTCTCAGCTTCCGCCCCGTCGGGTTTGACGCAGAGCAGGCTGATCTGTCAGATGCTTCCAATGCCTCGATCTCATCCCCCTGCCTGCTTCATATCCGCGGTACCGCCGGAACACTCAGCCTCGCCAATGAACAGGGAGAACATTTCGACGTGGTCTTCACAAAGGATGAGATCACGATCGACCGGCGCTTTGCAGGCGAACAGGATTTCCAGGCGGATTTCGGCACGGAAGAATACAGCCGCCGCAGCGTCAGACGTCTCCTGCCGGAGGGTGCATCAGCGGACCGTGATGTAGATACGACGCTCATCCTTGACGGATGCATGATCGAGGTCTACGCGGACGCAGGTCTTGAGACCGCCACGGTAAACACCTTTCCGAAGATTCCTTATGACCTCGCCAAAACCGACGGCGACCTTCGCTTCAGCTTGTACAGGCTTACAAAATAAGCTGCATACGGTCAGCTGTCATGTTCCTGTAAGGAGGACGAAATGGTTACGATCTTTAACTTTATCATGACGGTCCTGCAGGCTGTTCTGGCGATCGGATCTCTGGGGCTTGCGTTTCTGGAAAGAGGTGCGCTGCCGAAGATCCTCTATTTCCTCGCCGCACTTCTGCTTGCACCGATCCTTCCGATCCGGCGAAAGGCTGAGGAGCGGCTGCATCTGAAGCCGTTCATCATACCCGCAGCCGGTCTGGTCATACTCATTGCGGCAGTTATGATCACGCCGATCCACTGAACACGGATTGCTGAGATCATCCCGCTTCCATACTGAACGAACCGAAAAAGCTGTTTCCCCCCGGATCTTTGATGATCCCGGGAGAAACAGCTCTTTTTATTTCCGATATTCCGTTTCTATGGTCGTCCGTCAGCTTTTCCGTCAGAATACCGTGCGGATCAGCACCATGTAAATGACGGTGCCCGCGAGGATGCTGACAAGCGAATTACGTTTCCATGCCTGCAGGCCGACGACCGAAAGCCCCGCGATCAGTTCAGGCAGTCCGTACGGTGCGCGGAATATATCCACGTCCTTCAGACAGTAGATCACGAGCATCCCGATGATCGCAGGCGGAAGGACTTTCCCGAGAAAGCTTATATACGGCGGGGTCTCTTTGTGAAAGACCAGGAACGGAAGCGCCCGAAGCAGAAAAGTCACCGCAGCCATGACTGCGACCATTAACGCCGCCCTCATGATGCTGCCCCCTTTCGCCTGCCGGACAAAGATAAAACAAAAGTGATCAGAAGCATCGCCGGGATCAGGAAACGCTCCGGTCCGAAAGCTATAAGGCAAAGAAGCGTTCCGATCAGTCCCGTCAGTGCCGGTATGTGGTCTTTGGTGTTCAGCCAGTGTTCGGTAAAGGACGCAATGAACAGCGCCGTCATTGAAAACTCGATCCCTGCCGTCGAAAACGGAAGCACAGCGCCAAGGAGGCTCCCCAGCACGCTCCCTGTCACCCAGTAGCACTGATTGAACAGGGAAACGAAGAAACGGTAGCGGTCTGCCTCCGCCTGATCCGGCGCATGTCCGTCGCAGAGCAGCGAGTATGTCTCATCCGTCAGAGCAAAGATCAGATACGGCTTGTATCTGCCGGCGTCCTTATAGCGGTCGACCATGGAAATGCTGTAGAAAAGATGACGGGCATTGACCATGAAAGTCGTCAGTGCCGTCGTCAGCAAAGAAACGCCTCCGGAAAGGAGCCCCACCCCTACATACTGCATCGACCCGGCATAGATAAGAGTGCTCATGGCAAATGCCCAGGGCAGTCCGTATCCTGCAGACCGGAGAAGGATACCGAAACCGGTACCGAGTACGATATATCCTGCCATAACGGGCAGGGATCTTAAAAATGCCTGTTTAATGGTCCGATAATGCATAGCCTCTAAACGTCATGCGCGGCTGCATATACTGTCAAGCAGCCGCGCGGTATAAAACATATTCCATTGTGCTTCGAAGAGAGTTTTTGTCTTCCGACAGAAGCCCCGCGACCTGCCTGCCTGTCTTCCAGTCAAAGATATCTCCGAGTGAATTGACGACTACGATCGCGCCGACCTTCAGATCACCGACCCGGACTGCA
>JAFPHE010000052.1 GCA_017388745.1 Lachnospiraceae bacterium
ATCTTCTGCCTGACCATGAAGGGCGGCGCGCTCGGCATCGGCACCGGAGAACTCTTCGCACTCGGTGCGGCACTGATGTATACGACGTATATCCTCGTCAGCTCCGCCTTCGGAAACGGCAAGGAGATCTTCGAGATGGGCGTCCTGCAGAACGGATTTTTAGGTCTCTACGGCCTGATCGCATCCTGCTTTTTTGAAATGCCGCGTCTCCCGGAGACCATGACCGAATGGGGCTGCATCCTCGGCCTTGCCGTCATCTGCTCCGCCTTCGGTCTGACCCTGCAGCCGGTCGCCCAGAGTCATACGACTCCTGAACGCGCAGGTCTTTTATGCGCCGTTTCACCGGTCTCCGCCTCCCTGATGAGCATGATCTTCATGGGTGAACGCCTCGGCGTATCCGGTCTCATCGGTGCCGCTCTGATCATGTCGAGCATCTTCATCCCGAAACTCGAAACAGCATTTAAGGGAGCGCTGCACAGCCTGCGCAGTGTACATTTACTTCCCTCGGCGGTCCGTATCGCCTGATCCGGACAACACTTTGACATTTGATCCGCGGAAGATCTTGCTGTCTGAAACATTTACCGATAAAAAAGCCTTATGCAAAGCAGTACGCCATTGCATAAGGCTTTTCATATATCTCAGGATCTCTTCAGAAAATCCAGGATCCGCGTCATCGCTTCTTCAAAGTACTCTCCCGGAAATCCGTGTCCCGCACCCGGGATCTTATAGAATGTACAGTCCGCAATGCTGCCGGCTGCTTTTTCCGATCCTTTGATGCTGATCACCTCATCCCTGTCTCCGTGAAGGATCAGGACAGGCCCTTTATAAGACTCCATTGCAGCATTCATGTCCAGATCCCAGAGGTCAAGGATATACTTCCTTCCAAGGCGGATCCATCCGTGAAAGACCGAAAACTCTCTGGGGATATACTCTTTGGATCCGAACTGATGATGAGCTTCTTCCGCCAGGCTGAACGCCGGATACAGGAAGATCATGCCTGAAAAGCGTGAAGGCTGCGCTGCCGCGGTAAGCAAGGATACGACCGCTCCCTGGCTCTCTCCCATCAGATAGACACGGCTTTGGTCTGCGAATGTCCAGCGTTCTGATTCCGAAAGGACCTCCTTAAGATCATCCGTCTCTGTCAGCACGGACATCTCCGTCGTGTTGCCGCCGCTTTTTCCGTTTCCGGCAGTGCCGCCCCAAAAGTCAAAGACACAGGCTGCATAGCCGCAATCTGCCAGACGACGGGCATAGGGTGCCGTCTCCAGGTGGCTGCCTCCCAGACCGTGGGAAATGATCACCAGGGGAAAAGGGCCCTCTCCCTCCGGAATATACACGAAGCCCTGTATTATTTTTTCTCCCGATCCGCAGCGGATCTCTTCTCTTTTCATATGTTTTTCTTTTACCATCTGCAGAAGTGTTCCGGACAGCCGGGCACATCGTTCTCTGCGATAAACAGGCCGCCGGCACCCGGGTTCTGTGCATGATCTTCCGCCGTGTACTCATAGGCAGCGGAAGCAACCATGAAGTCCTTCATATCTTTACCGCCGAAGCCGCCGCAGGCTACCTGCGGGACCGGGAACTTTAGTTCCTTCAACAGGCGGTATTCCCTGTCCCAGACAGAGATCACTCCCGACCAGTGGCAGATATAAAGATTCCCGTCACGGTCGATGCTCACTCCGTCCGGCATACCCTGTCTGCCGGAAAAATCGATGACTTCCTTCGGGCCGGAAACCGGTCCCCTTTCGATATCGTAGTCATATTCCAGCAGTTTTTCATGATAGGTGTCCGCCACGATCAGCTTCGTATTGTCCGCATTCCAGACCATGCAGTTATACTGCTGGATACCGTCCGTGATCAGATGGACTGACCGGTCCGTATCCACCATGTAGAACGCACCTGTCTGGTCCGGAGTATAGCTGTCCGTCCCGTAGCTTTTCGCCACACTGGACATGAAGAGCCTTCCTTTTGCATCGCAGCGGCTGTCATTGTAGCGGTTCTCTGGGTTTCCGTTTTCCGGGTCCGCCACCAGCGTCATTCTGCCGCTTTCAAGATCCATCAGATAGGCGCCTGTATCTATATTGACCAGGATACGGTCCAATGCCTCGCAGGGGATCGCCGAACCGATGATGCCCCCGGTCGGAAACAGTTCATCCGAGCCGCTTGCCGGATCAAACCGGTGCACGTCTCCGGTGAAAAGGTCTGTCCAGTACCACTTCCCGATTCGGTCGTCCCAGATGGGGGTCTCCGCTATGGAACAGCGGCTGTCTATGATCAGTTCAAATTTCATGCTCCGCCCCTTTCACAATACAAAAAGGAAGCCGGCATATACTGCTGGCAGCATATATACCGGCTTCGTTGGCTCAGTAATTATTTCTGCAGCGGCGCGACATATGTATCGTAGGCTTCATTGATCAAAGCGAGTTCTTCCGCTGTGAGTTCCCACTCGGCGCACTTGACGTTCTTTGCCGCATGTTCCGGATCGGTCGGTCCTACCAGTGCGGTCGTAACGCCCGGCTGTGCAAGTACCCAGTTGATCGACACTTCGGCGACTTCGACGCCCCGCTCCTGGGCGATCTTTCTTTCCACATCCAGGACCTTGTTGCATGCCGTCCACATGGGCTCATAGAAGAAATCATAGAAGCCGGCACGCTGTTCCGCTCCGCCGTTGACGATCGGATTCTTCATCTTTCCGGTAAGGATACCGCCGCCGAGAGAACCGTAGGTCATGATGCCGATGTTATGTTCCGCGCAGTACGGCATGATGCCGTTTGCAATGCTTGACCGGTTGAAGAGGCTGCACGGCGGCTGTACGCAGCTGATACCTGCACGCTTCTCGGCGATCCCGATCTGCTCTACATTGAAATTGGATACGCCGCCGGTACGGATCTTGCCTTCCTTTTTGAACTCTGCAAGCAGATCCAGCGCGCCGTCAATGCCAAAATTCATATCCGGCCAGTGGATGAAATACACATCGATATAGTCGGTCTGAAGACGGCGCAGGGAGTTTTCCAGCTCCTGACGGACGACCATCGGAGAGAGGCAGCGTACATACTCGCCCATAATGCGGTGAACGCCGCACTTGGTCGAGATCACGACCTTGTCGCGCATGCCCTTGACTGCCTTGCCGACTGCGGTCTCCGCTTCGAAATTCTGACCGTACGCCGGAGCGGTATCGATCAGGTTGACGCCGAGCTCGACAGATTTCTGTATCGCCCGGATACCCCTTTCAAGGTCCACTTCACCGAAAAAGTCACCGCCGAGCGCCCAGGTTCCGTGTCCTACGACAGATACTTTGATTCCGCTGTTTCCAAGTTCACGATATTTCATATCATTTTCTCCTTAGGATCACTTTGTATTGGTTCAATTGGGATATCTGCATACCGTCTGTTATAGCTCAGTATGCCGTTTAATGCGTGCTCCGCCGTATCAGACCATGGACTCTTCCTTGTTCAGGATCTGGTTGAGCGAAACTGCAGCGATCAGGATCGCGCCCTTCAGGAAGCCCTGGTAATAGGCTTCCACTACCGTCAGCATGCCGACTGTGATGCATATGATAATGATCGCGCCGATCACGCTCTTGAATGCCGATCCCTCTCCTCCTTCAAATGCGGTGCCGCCGAGCAGTACGGCGATAATGCAGTCCGTTTCAAATCCGGTGCCGCCCAGAGGATTGCCGAGGCTGTTGTAGCTCGCCTGCGCAACGCCTGCAAATGCGGCCAGTATGCCGGTAATGATATAGATCAGCATGATATACTTTACGGTATTGATGCCCGCAAGTTCGGCGGAAGTCCTGTTGCCGCCGATCGCCTGCGCATACTTTCCCAGAAGCGATTTATGCTGGATGATGACGATCACCGCCACGATCAGCAGCGCGACATAGAACGCAGGCGGCAGTCCGAACAGTGTCTTGGCCCGCCCGTAGTCGCTGATCCATGCCGGCATTTTCTGGGTATCGGTGCTCTTGATGGCGGAAATGCCGGTCGGCACCAGCAGGATGGCGATGCCTTTGAAGACCGTCATGGTCACCAGTGTCGCGATAACAGGAGTGATCCTGAGCTTCGCAACGATGATACCGTTCACGATGCCGCAGAGGATGCCTACACCGACCGCAATGGCAAGACCCGCGATAAAGGGGGCGCCGGCACGGACGGCGATCGCATAGATGACCTGGGTAAGTCCCATGGCGGAACCTACGGAAAGGTCCATGTAACCTGCCACCATGACAAAGGTAAAACCGCAGGCGAGCGTAATGATCGGCGCCGCCTGTCTGGCCATGCTGATAATGCTCGCGCTCCCGAGGAAATGGCCTCTGCCGAACCACGGCGCGCCGTTTGCCGCACCTATGATCGAAAAGACCAGAACGATCACGAGGAGCACTGCGTAGATATAAACATCATGTATGAATTTTTTCAGTTTCCGCTTTTTCACGGGATTACCTTCACCTGAATTCATATTCCGTACTCCTTTCAGACCATTGACCTGCGCTTATCCAGCGCGATCCTCTGGGCTATGATGGCAAAAAACGTCACGCTGCCCTTCAGGACATACATCCAGCCCGGCGACAGCAGAAGTCCGCCGGAAGCATTCGTCACCATGGAAAAGAGCATCGTGCCGATAAAGGCTCCGATGACAGATCCGAATCCGCCGGAGACCGAAGTGCCTCCAAGCAGTGTCACGCAGAGCGCGTCGAACTCGTAGCCCTGGCCTTTTGACGCAAAACCTGCCGTGAACTCCGACGCCAGCATGATGCCGACGATCGCTGCGAGGACAGAATTGATCACGAACAGCGCCGCCAGATGCAGATCCGGCTTAAGACCGGAGATCCTTGCCGCCTTTTTGTTGGCTCCCACATAATAGGTCGTCCTGCCGAAGACCGTCTTCTTCTCGATGATCAGGAAAATGATCAGGATCAGGAACATCAGCACAACACTGTACTTGACGGGCGTTCCCCTGATGAATCCTTTGCCGAGATTTGCAAAAGACGCCGGCAGGTTCGTGCTTCTCTGGGATCCGTGTGCAATGATCTGCGCGACGCCGCGCGCCAGAAAGCCGGTTCCCAAAGTTATGATCAGGGAGGCAACATGAAGTTTTGCAATAAAGAAGGCATTGATCAGGCCGATGATCATGCAAAGCAGGATCGTCAGCACCGACGCGGCCCAGAAATTCATCCCGAAGCCGATATCCAGCGGTCTCTGCGCATCTTTGCCCTGGCAGAACCAGGCGACGAGTACGTTGGCCATGGCGAGGATGCCGCCCAGCGACATATCCATGTTGCCGGTCTTGACTATGAAAGTCGCGCCGATGCCGAGGACGACCAGATACCAGTTATTCGTCAGGATGGAAAAAATATTGGATACGGTACCGAAGTTAGGGACAATGATGCAGGCTATGCCAAACACGACCAGCATAATGACCGTCATGAACAGAATGACAAAGCTCTCATCACTGATGCTGCTGAAAAGTTTTTTCTTCTCCATGTCATTCTCCTCCGGTTACGATATGTATGATCTCACGGGTATCGATGCCGTCGCCGTTGACGATCTCCCGGCGCAGTTCGCCGTCATAGAGAAGGAAGATCCGGTCACACATATTAACGATCTCGGAAAGCTCCGAAGAAAAGATGATAACGGACTTGCCTTCCTGGCGGAGCTGCCGGATGATCGAATAGATCTCGCTCTTAGCACCTACGTCGATGCCCCGGGTAGGTTCGTCAAGAAGCAGCAGCTCGGGCTCTGAAAAAAGGCTCCGCGCAAACACGATCTTCTGCTGGTTGCCTCCGGATAGCTTGGACGCTTCCTTTTCAATCGTATTGGTGGCGACCTTCAGCTGATCGATATATTCCTGTGTTTTACGGCTTTCTTCCCCGTAATCAATAAACCCGCCGTGAGAGATCTTGTCCAGCGCCAGGACCGGCACATTGTACCGGAGCGACAGCATCGTAAAAAGTCCCTGTGTCCGGCGTTCCTCC
>JAFPHE010000053.1 GCA_017388745.1 Lachnospiraceae bacterium
CATACGGATGTAAAAAGCTTCGTTGTTCATGCATCTGGCAAGTCCGGAGTCCACATCCGCTCCATAAGTTCTTAAAGTATCCAGTGTTATCACAGCTGCACCTCCCCCGATGAAGAATATTTATAAGCTGCCTTTTTTATGATATGATGTAAGGGTCAGATACCCGGCCCGGTGAAAAAAGCCACGATCGTGAACGGGAACTGATCATCTTAATGATTATATCACAAGGAGGAGTGCCATGCAAATTGATCCTCAGTTACTGGACTTTCTAAAAAGAGCGATAGAACTGAAGGCTTCGGATATCCATATCTCCGTCGCAACTCCGCCGATGGTGCGGCTTAACGACCAGATCATGCCCCTGGAAGACGCACCGCGCCTGATGCCGCCGGATACCCAGCGGCTGCTTTTCAGCATCATAGACGAAGATCACATGAGGACGCTGATGGAAAACGGTGAGGTCGATATGAGCTTCGGCGTCCCCGAGGTCGGCCGTTTCCGTATCAACGTCTATAAGCAGCGCGGTTCCTTTGCCGCGGCGATCCGTATCATGAATACGACCGTGCCGGATCCGGAAGAACTTTCGATCCCCGAGAGCATTATCAACCTTTATAAAAAGAAAAGCGGTCTGGTGCTCGTCACCGGACCGACGGGAAGCGGCAAATCCACCACGCTCGCCGCGATCATCCAACAGGTCAATCTGCACCGTCGGTGCCATGTGCTGACGCTTGAAGACCCCATCGAGTATCTCTACCGCCACAACCAGTCTCTTGTTGATCAGCGCGAGATCGGCCTTGATTCCCGGACCTTTGCGACCGCGCTTCGCGCTGCGCTCCGTGAAGATCCCGATGTGATCATGGTCGGTGAGATGCGTGATCTTGAGACGATCTCCACGGCGATCACAGCCGCCGAGACCGGACACCTGGTCTTTTCTTCGCTGCATACCAACGACGCCGCCTCCACGATCAACCGTATTATCGACGTCTTTCCGGAAAACCAGAAAGAACAGATCCGCACACAGCTGTCGATGGTCACCGAATCCGTGATCTCCCAGCGCCTTCTTCCGACAGCAAACGGTCATGGCAGGACGGCATGTTTTGAGATCATGCACTGTACTCCGGCGATCCGCAGCCTGATCCGCGAAAACAAGATCCACCAGATCCCCGGAATCATCCAGACCAGCAGCAAAGCCGGCATGATCACCATGGACGAAGCCCTGTACCAGGCAGTGACCGAAGGTCGTATCACCAGGGAGACCGCACTTGAATTTTCAGACGATGCGCCCGCTCTGGAGCTCCGCCTCAACGGAAACAATCCTTCGCCGAAAGAAGAATCGCCGAGGTTCCGTTGGTGACCGGGTTACCCGGATACAGTATATCCCCGGATAAAGCAAACTGCAGATCATAATGATCTGCAGTTTTTTTCTTTTATTTCATGACATGCAGGGATTCATCAAGGTCGTACTCCACAACGCTTTGCAGCTTTTCGCTTCTCACCCGGTATCCGTTTTCCGCCGCTTCGTAAGTCACGATCAGTTCCATCTTGTCCCCCGCAGGGAATCGTTTTTCAATGTCGTCCAGGCCGGAAGCACTTCCCTCATTGAGTTCCTTCAGATATTCCTGTGCCTCGTTTCTCGCACCGTAATACCACTCTGCCTGCTCGGCATACTTGTCGCTCA
>JAFPHE010000054.1 GCA_017388745.1 Lachnospiraceae bacterium
CATACTCAGCGGCTTTGCCGGCAGGGTGATCGCTGTTGCCCTGATGGTGCTGGTGATCTTTGTTGCGGTGCGCTTCAGCTTCAGCTTCGGCCATTCGATCTTTTATCAGAGCCCGGCGGAAGCGCCGCCCGGCAGGGATGTTGAGCTTACGATCGAGAAGGGCGCATCCATAGACGAACTGGCGGCTCAGCTGTATGAAGACGGTGTGATCACCAATGAACTTGCGTTCCGCATCCAGGGCAGGCTATATAAGGTCAGCTTTTATCCCGGCACCTATACGCTCAACACATCCATGACCGTCAAGGAGATCCTCCAGGCGATCGATATGACTGAGGCGGAGTATGAAGAGAGCAAGGCGGCAGCACAGGCTGCCGGAGAAGGCGCGGACGGTGTCGTGGGCGGAGGATCCGAGGGTGAATAAAGAACGGATCGCTGCATATCTTGCTTCGCTGGAACCGTTTGATGACGGACCGCTGAACCGGCTCAGAAAAGATGCGGAAGCTGCCGGGGTTCCGATCATCCGTGTTGAAACGGAAAGCTTTCTGCGGACGATGGTGAAGATCCTCGATCCGCAGAGCGTACTCGAGATCGGAACGGCTGTCGGCTACAGCAGCATCGTAATGGCTAAAGCTGGCGCGGGCAGGATCGATACGATCGAGAATTACGAGAAGCGCATTCCTGCAGCGCTCGATAATATCAGACAGGCCGGCTTCGAAAGCCGCATCAGGCTGATCGAAGGGGATGCCGGCAGGGTGCTGAAAGAGCTTATAGCAGGCGGGGCAGAGCCGTATGATCTTGTTTTTCTGGATGCTGCAAAAGGGCAGTATCTTCACTGGCTGCCGGATATCCTGCAGCTGATGCATCCTGGCTCCGTGCTTGTGACGGACAATGTACTGCAGGATGAAACGGTGATGGAATCCCGATTCCTCATTCCCCGGCGCGAACGGACGACTCATGCCCGCATGCGGGATTATCTTTATGAACTGAAACATAACGCCGGACTGCAGACGTCGGTCATTCCTTTGGGCGACGGCATCAGTCTCAGCGTACTTCTGGATCCGGAGGATCAATGAAAAAACCCGAACTCCTGCTTCCTGCAGGCAACCTGGATACACTTAAGACAGCCATTGCCTACGGAGCCGATGCGGTCTATATCGGCGGGGAGGCTTTTTCCCTGCGGGCTAAGGCTGACAATTTTGATAAGGAAACCATGACGGAAGCGATCGGCTTTGCGCATGCACACGGCGTTAAGGTCTATGTTACCGTCAACATTTTTGCACATAATGCGGATATCGACAAGGCCGGACCCTATCTGAGGGAGCTCGCCGGGATACGTCCTGACGCGCTGATCATCTCTGATCCCGGCCTGTTTATGATGGCAAAAGAACTGGCACCCGGGATAGATATACATGTTTCCACACAGATGAACAGCACGAACTATGAGGCTTTTCTTTTCTGGTACCGCCTCGGAGCGAAACGTGTAGTCAACGCACGCGAACTGTCGCTTGCGGAACTGAAGGAGATACGAAGCAGGATCCCGGAAGATATGGAGATCGAATCATTCGTACACGGAGCTATGTGTATCTCGTATTCGGGACGATGTCTTCTGTCGGGATACATGACCGGCCGGTCAGCCAACCTCGGAGCCTGTACGCATCCATGCCGCTGGAACTATGCCGTCATGGAGGAAAAACGTCCCGGGGAATACTTCCCGGTGGAAGAGGACGAACGCGGCACTTATATTTTCAATTCCAGGGATCTGTGCATGATCGAACATATTCCGGAACTCATCGAAGCCGGAGTAGACAGCTTCAAGGTCGAAGGACGGATGAAGACACAGCTCTATGTTGCCGCGGCGGCGCGGGCATACCGCAACGCGATCGACGATTACTTTACCGATCCGGAGCTTTACCGGCGGCGGATCCCGCTTTATAAGGAAGAGATCGGAAAGTGCACCTACCGTGAATTTACGACGGGGTTCTATTTTGGAAAACCCAATGAAGAAGCGCAGATCTATGACAGCAACACTTATGTAAAGAACTATACCTTCCTCGGTTCGGTGGCTGAAGTGCTTCCGGACGGAAGCGTCCGCATCGAGCAGAAAAACAAATTCTGTACCGGAGATGAGATCGAGATCCTGAAGAAAGACCTTACCAGTGTTTTTGCGAAGGTGCTGAGGATCCGGGATGCGGCAACGGGAGCGGATCAGGAAAGCTGCCCGCACTCGCGCCAGCAGCTGCTGATCACGCTGACCGGAACGCCTGAGGTATATGATATACTGTGTGTGAGGTCGAAGGAACAGTAACAGGCTGCGGCTTGAAACATTCTTTCCGGCATCAGGCAGGACGAAAATACAGGAAATGAAAGTTCTCGTTACGACATTCTTTTTACTGGCAGGCATCTGTGTCGCCTATTTTCTGGTGATACTGGGCTACAGCGGCTTCAGTACCTCTTTTTGCGGTATCTGGCTTTTGTTTGCGCTGCTGTTTATTGTCATGGGTGTCTTTACGGGGCGCAGCACAAGAGACAGGGACGGCATGCCGAAAGTTCTCCCTATATTTGTTTTTTCCTCTTTCGGCTTTGGTGTGGCTGTATTTGCACTGATCCTGGGACTGGTCGTGGGTGAGTCTTATAAGACCCCTGACACGATCCCGGATTACTGTATCGTCATGGGTGCAAGGGTCTACTCGGACGGTATTTCCAAGACGCTGATGTACCGGCTCGACAAGGCAAGAGAATTGTACGAGGAGGATAAGGATACGATCTTTGTCGTGGCAGGAGGGCAGGAAAAGGGCGACGCCGTTCCGGAAGCGCTTGCCATGTACAATTACCTGATCATGAAAGGTGTGCCGGGCAGCAACATGATCATACAGCCGGGTTATACCAGCACGGCAAGTATCATTTCCGCATCGCTGCGCCAGATCGTTGCCGATACCGGCCGCCGGAAGACCCCGAAAGGTCCGGGAGACAAGGTATGGGCAGAAGACTATATCCCTTCGATCGGGATCATTACAAGCGATTATCACCTGCTCAGGGCAGTAAGAGTTGCGGAAAAGCAGGGCGTTGAGTCCCCCGTGCCGATCGGTGCGGAGTCGGACAGCATTCTGTTTGCGCACCAGTGCGTCAGGGAAAGCCTGGCGTTTGTGAAAGACTACCTTGTGGGCAACTTTACCATGAGTGAGGATACGATCTCCTTTGACAGAAGGAAGAAGCATTAAAGAACTGACAGGGCGCCGAGCCTGAAACAAGGATCTGATGAGGATGGATCATCAGTAAGAGATTAGAGATTGGAGAACAACGGAAAGTGATGAACAGTACATTTCGACTGATCGAAACAAGAGAGATCCCTGAATATGCAGGCACCGGATGCCTTTACGAGCATGTGCAGACTGGTGCAAAAGTCTTCACGCTTAAGAACAATGATAAAAACAAGGTATTTCTGATCGGCTTCCGGACGACGCCGCAGAACTCCACCGGTGTGGCTCACATCATGGAGCACTCTGTGCTCTGCGGATCAGCCAAATATCCGATCAAGGATCCTTTCGTTGAACTCGCGAAAGGTTCGCTCAATACCTTCCTGAATGCAATGACCTACCCGGACAAGACGGTATACCCCGTGGCCTCGGTCAACGACAAGGATTTCATGAATCTGATGGATGTCTATCTGGACTCCGTCTTTCATCCCAATGTCTATATGGAGCCCAAGATCTTCCGTCAGGAAGGCTGGCATTACGAACTGGAAAATGCGGGGACGCCGGAAGAAGAGCTTCGTCTCAACGGCGTTGTTTATAATGAAATGAAGGGCGCATTCTCAAATCCGGATTCCGTGCTGGAACGCTATACTCTTCGATCCCTGTTTCCGGATACGACCTACAGCAATGAGTCGGGAGGACTTCCGTCGGATATCCCGGAGCTGAGCTATGAGGAGTTCCTGGAGTTCCACAGACGTTATTATCATCCGTCCAATTCCTATATCTATCTCTACGGAGACATGGATATGGAAGAAAAACTGGCGTGGCTCGATGAGAATTATCTGAATGAGTATGAACGTATAGAGATCGATTCGCATATCGACCGTCAGCTGCCTTATGCAGAGCCGAAGTTCGACAAAGAGTTCTATGCTGTGGGGAACAGTGAACCTCTGGAACACAGGAGCTATCTGTCCGAAAACTTTGTTATTGACGATGCGCAGGACCAGGAGACCGCTCTGGCCTGGCAGGTGCTGGAGTTTGTCCTTTTAAGCTCCCCCGGCGCCGTTTTAAGGGAGGCGCTGATCAAGTCCGGTATCGGTGAGGACGTTTACGGCGGCTACAACGGGGAGATCCGCCAGCCGTATTTTTCCGTTATTGCAAAGAATACGGATGAGGACAAACTTGATCTTTTCCGCAGGATCATCAGGGATACGCTGCAGGAGCTTGTCGGGCAGGGTATCAGTAAAAAGAGCCTGACAGCGGCGCTCAACTTTCTGGAGTTCAAGTACCGCGAGGGAGATTTCGGAAGCATCCCGCAGGGACTTTCTCTCGGGCTCGGTATGTTTGGTTCGTGGCTGTATGATGAAAGCCCCTATACATATTTATACTATAATGACGCGTTTGCCGGACTTAAGAAGAAGATCGATACGGACTATTTCGAAGAACTTATCCGGACGCACATTCTTGACAACCGGTTCTCTGCCGTCGTGGAGATCCTGCCGAAGCGCGGCCTGACGGATGAGGAAGATGCGGCGCTGAAGGAAAAGCTGGCGGCTTATAAAGACAGCCTGACAGCTGAGCAGAAAGCAGATCTCGCATTGGAGACACTGGCACTGAAAGCTTATCAGCAGGAACCGGATACGCCTTATAACATTGCCAAGCTTCCGGTGCTGCAGATCAGTGACATCGATAAAGAAGCGGAACATGTCAATGTCCGCCTTGACAAGGATCTGATCTGGTCCAAAGCAGACACTCACGGCATAGCGTACATGAGGGTCCTGTTTGACACATCCGGACTGAATGAAGACGAACTGCAGCTTGCCTCTTTCCTGAAAGACATATTTGGGGAAATGGATACCGAACAGCACAGTTACCGTGATCTGTTTGACGAGATCCTTCTGAATACCGGCGGCATATCTTTCTCCGCGGATGCCTATCCCTGCCGTGATGAGGACGGAAATACCGGCTACAAGGGGATCCTCAGCGCGGAGATCCGTACGCTTCATGACAACATCGAAACCGGTTTTGCACTGGCGGAAGAAATGATCGGTCATACCGTGCTGGATGATCCGGAACGAATGATGGAATTGATCCTTGAAGCCAAGAGCCGGATGCAGGTCAAGATCGACAGTACGATGCATATGTCGGCGGTCGTCAGGGCGTCCTCCTATTTCAGCGGATCCCAGCGATATGCGGATCTGACCGGCGGTATCGCGTATTATGATTTTATCAATGCTGCCGGCAGGCAGATGAAAGATGAACAGCAGATGAAGCAGTTCATCAGATCCCTCCAGGATGTGGGGGAAAAGCTCTTTACAAGGAAAAACGTCAGTTTCGCGCTTTACGGAGATGAAGATGCGAAAGCGCGGATGGAAAAGGCGGCGGAAGAGTTCTGCCGGAAACTGCGCGCCGGAGAGGAAGAAGAGACCTTTACCGGCCGGGCAGTCACGCCTCTCACTTATCTGAACGAGGGATTCAAGTCCAGTTCCCAGGTCAATTATGTGGCACGCTGCGGTAACTTCATGGAATCCGGACTCCCGTATAACGGTGCGCTGCAGGTGCTCAGGATGATGCTCAATTACGAGTATCTCTGGACGAATCTTCGCGTGCTGGGTGGAGCCTACGGCTGCATGTCCGGATTCGGAAGAGGCGGAAGAGGATATCTCGTATCTTACCGCGATCCGCAGATCGGAAGGACCAACGATATTTATGAACAGATGCCTTCCTATATCGAGAACTGGGAGGGCGATGAGGATGCTGTGCGCAAGTATATCATCGGTGCAATTTCCGTCATGGACAGGCCTTTGCAGGCGCCGGCCATGGCACTTACCCAGCTGTCAAACTATTTCTGGAAGATGAAGGACGAGGAACTGCAGAAGGACCGTGATGAGGTCTTAAGCTGTACGCCGGAAACGATCAGGGGCTTTGCGCCATATATCCGGGCCCTGCTGGAAGAGGGCGGCATCTGTACCCTCGGCAATGCATCGCAGATCGAAAAGCAGTCAGAACTGTTCAGGTCGGTCAGGGAGCTGTATTGATATGAAATCAGGCTATGTTGCGTTGGTCGGGCGGCCGAACGTCGGCAAGTCCACTTTGATGAACCGGCTGATCGGCCAGAAGATAGCGATCACTTCCGACCGGCCGCAGACAACGAGAAACAGGATCGAAACAGTGTATACGGATGACCGCGGCCAGATCATTTTCATGGATACACCCGGCATCCACAAAGCAAAGAATAAGCTGGGGGAGTACATGGACGCAGTCGCGGAACGGGCGTTCGCGGATGCCGACATGATCCTCTGGCTGGTGGAACCGACGACATATATCGGCGCGGGTGAAGAGAGGATCGCGGAGCTGATCAACAGGATCAACAACGGAAAGAAACCGGTCATTTTAGTGGTCAACAAAGCCGATACCGTTAAGAGCGAAGAAGAACTGCAGGCATCTCTCGATGCCTACAGCGCGAAATGCCGTTTTAATGATATCGTTGTCGTATCCGCCGTTACAGGCAAAAATGAAGATCTGCTGATGGATACGATCTTCTCTTATCTGACAGACGGTCCGATGTATTATGACGAGGAGACGGTAACGGAGATCCCGCTCCGCTCGATCGCGGAGGAACTGATCCGTGAACAGATGCTCAGGCTTTTAAGCGATGAGATCCCGCACGGTGTTGCAGTCATGATCGAGAAATTTCATGAGCGGAGGGCGGGGCTTTACGATATCGAAGCGGACATCATATGCGAACGGGATTCTCACAAGGGGATCATTATCGGAAAAGGCGGAAGCATGCTCAAGAAGATCGGCTCCGCCGCACGTGCGGAGATCGAGGACCAGCTCGGCGCGCAGGTCAATCTGAAACTCTTCGTGAAAGTCCGGAAGAACTGGCGTGACAATGAAAACTTTGTACGCAGCTTCGGATATGACTTAAGAAAGATGTGACGGGTGTAAATGAGTCGGAACGCTGCGCAATGGAAGAACTGACTGTAAAAGGAATCATACTGGCGACGGCGCCGCAGGGTGAGTACGGCAGACGCATCAGTCTGCTGACAGACCGGCTTGGCAGGATCACCGTGTTTGCTTCGGGAGCGGCCAGATCAGGATCTCATATCATAGGCTCGACCAGACCGCTTACCTGCGCGGAGTTTGACCTCGCAAAAGGCCGAAGCGCATGGAACCTTCACTCGGTGCGCGTCATCGAGTCGTTCGGAGAGCTTCCGCTGGATATCGATGTATCGTTTTATGCGGCATATGTGCTTGAGCTCGGCGAGTTTTTTTCAGAGGCTGGGATGCCGGAGGAGGAATCCAGGGCACTTTTAAATCTGATGTATGTGACGCTGCTTGCTCTGAAGCAGAAAGTGCTTTCCCCCGCGCTCATCCGCAGGATCCTGGAACTGCGGCTGCTGAAGCTGCAGGGCGAATACACCATGACGCCGCCGGGAACGTCAGATCCGGACGCGGACAAGCTGTGGAAGTATGTGCTCACGTCTTCTCTGACAGGGCTCTATGATCCGGAAAGGATACCGGTCCCGTCAGATACGGAAGCCTCGGAGACGTTTATGAACAGTGCGGAAATACTGTTTACGCGTCAGATCAGTCATCATTTCAGGGCATCGGATATATTGCACGAACTATGATTTTAAGGTATACTAAACAGGTTAAACTACAATAACAACTTTAATTGAATGAGGGTAACGCAAATGGACAGAACAAAGATCAAAATGGATGATATTATTGCTCTTTGCAAAAACCGCGGGTTTATTTATCCGGGTTCGGAGATCTACGGCGGACTTGCAAACACCTGGGATTATGGCAATCTCGGTGTTGAGCTGAAGAATAATGTGAAGAAGGCCTGGTGGAAGAAATTCGTGGAAGGATCCAAGCTCAACGTGGGCGTGGACTGCGCTATCCTGATGAATCCGCAGACCTGGGTGGCGTCCGGCCATCTGGCAGGCTTTTCAGATCCGCTGATGGACTGCAAGTCCTGTAAAGAACGCTTCAGAGCAGACAAGCTGATCGAAGATTTCTGCAGCGAGAACGGCATTGAGCTGGCCAACAACTCCGCTGACGGCATGAGCCAGGAGGAAATGCAGCAGTTTATTGCGGATCACAAGGTCGCATGCCCGTCCTGCGGCGCACATAACTGGACCGACATCCGCAGCTTCAACCTGATGTTCAAGACATTCCAGGGCGTTACCGAGGATGCGAAGAACACGGTCTATCTGCGTCCGGAAACGGCACAGGGCATTTTCGTAAACTTCAAGAATGTTCAGCGTACCTCCCGTAAAAAGCTGCCCTTCGGTATTGCGCAGATCGGCAAGTCTTTCCGTAACGAGATCACACCGGGCAACTTTACCTTCCGTACCCGTGAGTTTGAGCAGATGGAACTGGAGTTCTTCTGCAAGCCGGATACAGATCTTGAGTGGTTTGCTTACTGGAAGGCGTTTTGTATTAAGTGGCTCAAGGATCTGGGACTCAAGGACGAAGAACTGAGAGCGCGTGATCACAGCCCGGAGGAACTTTCTTTCTACTCCAAGGCCACGACCGACCTGGAGTTCCTTTTCCCGTTCGGCTGGGGAGAGCTTTGGGGCATTGCTGACAGGACGGATTATGACCTGACCCAGCATATGAACCATTCCAAGGAAGACCTGACCTATAATGACGACGAGACAGGAACAAAGTATGTGCCTTATGTTGTCGAGCCGTCGCTCGGTGCTGACCGTGTGACACTTGCATTCCTCTGCGCGGCATATGATGAGGAAGAACTGGAAGGCGGAGATAAGCGTACCGTTATGCATTTCCATCCCGCTCTTGCGCCTGTCAAGATCGCTGTCCTACCGCTTTCCAAGAAGCTCAATGAGAGCGCGGAGAAGGTGTTTGACATGCTCCTCGACAAGTACTACTGCGAGTTTGATGACCGCGGAAGCATCGGCAAGAGATACCGCCGCCAGGATGAGATCGGCACACCGTTCTGCATTACTTATGACTTCGACTCTGAGAATGACGGCGCCGTAACGATCCGCCATCGTGACAGCATGGAGCAGGAGAGGGTGAAGATCGCCGACCTGCCGGCTTATTTCGAGGGCAAGTTTGACTTCTGATACCGGAAGCCGGAAAGCTAAGGTCATATCTGCATGAAGCTTTTTACC
>JAFPHE010000055.1 GCA_017388745.1 Lachnospiraceae bacterium
AACGAGCCGCGAAGAGACTTCTGGAGACGAGCACGAAGTATCTTGAAGGAACCCTGAAACTAAAGGTGAATCAGGAGAAAAGCCGTGTTGTCAGCGTGTTTGCGATCCGAAATTTTAAGTTTCTCGGCTTTGCGTTGGGGAGGAACGGAGGAGGGATCTATGTCCGCGTTCATCCAAAGTCGATGAAGAAGTTCAAAGACCATCTGCGCGAATACACTTCCCGTAGACGCTGTCAGAGCATCAGACCGAGTCTTGAAAAGATCAAGGTCTATGTCAGAGGGTGGATGAACTACTATGGAATAGCAAGCATGAAGAACCCGATCGATGATCTCAACGGATGGCTGTACCGGCGGATTCGCATGTGTATCTGGAAGCAGTGGAAACTGCCAAGGACAAAGAAGCGGCATCTCATAAGTTTGGGAATACCGGAATACTTTGCGCACATGGCAGCAAACAGTCGGAAAGGCTATTGGAGAACGGTCAACACGACAACGGTGAAAAGGGCGCTGTCAAAAGAAAGACTGATACGCTCAGGCCTTTATGATCTAGCCATCGCGTACCAGTCAGTGCACATCAACTATTGAAACCGCCGTGTACCGAACGGTACGCACGGTGGTGTGAGAGGACGGGGGTTAATCACCCCCTCCTACTCGATCGGGAGAGGGATCACTCGAAGACCGCACAGCCCTTGCGGCCTGCTTCCTTGACCTTGTAGAGCGCGGCGTCGGCATCGCGGAAGATGTCGCCCTGCGGGTTCTCGCGGTCCGAGAAGGCCACGCCGACACTTAAGGACACCGGCGGCAGGTCATCCGTCGGATGCTGCAGGATGTTGTTGGCCTGAGCGATCTTGTTGATGACGAGCTGCTTCATGGAGCTGTTGACTCGGGTCATGACGACCGCGAACTCGTCGCCGCCGATCCGGCAGAGGATATCGACGGAACGGAAGCTGTGGCGGAGAATGTCGGCGACCCGTTTCAGCACGCGGTCACCGATCGCATGGCCGTAGGTATCGTTGACCGTCTTGAAGTGGTCGACGTCGATCAGCAGGAGCGCCATGTGTTCCGTATCGGCGCTCTCCATCAGGAGGTCGTAGGCGCCGCGGTTGAAGAGACCGGTCAGAGCGTCGTGCGAGGCCTCGTGGCTTAAGCGTTCACGCGCCTCCTGGTTCTCCTTGAGGATGCTGTTGTAGATCTGCGTGACGTAGCGGAGCTCGTCGACGCCCGTCGGCGGGATCATTTCCTGCTTCTGCATCTTCTGGACCATGGTGCTCAGAGGCTTCCGGATCATCTGGGAGATGATGAGGACGATGAATAGCACGATCAGCAGGAAGAGGATGGTCATGGTCGTCTGCAGGTTGGCAAGCAGCGACAGCTGTGCGCTTGCCTGGTCAAGCTCCGTGGTGGAGGCACGGATCAGCTCCTTGGTGCAGGCGTCGACATTTTCCCGGATGCGGGCTTTGTAATGTTTATAGTCGTTGTCAAAGACAAGGGACTGTGCCAGCTTCTGCTGCTCCTCCGGCGTGAGCGCGAGCTCTTCGGGACTGAGCTCGATCGCCATGACTGCATCGGGGATGGTGCCGGGGTCATAGTCCCCGGCCTCGACCATCAGGCGCAGCGCCTTGTTTTCAATGTCCACGAGTTCGTTGGAAAGGTCGAGCGCGGTATGGAGGCTGACGAGCGCGCTGCTTTCGGAGTCCGCAAGGAGCTCTTCCAGATGCTCGACGGCCTTGTCGCGGCGCTTTGTGAATTCGACTTCTTCAGTGAAATCGTTGAGGTACTCACGGTCTCCGGTAACGACGAAGCAGCGGACGCTGTCCGTCAGGAAGTCGGAGCCCGTCTCCATATCCGTGGCGGCAAGCTGGGAAGCGACGTAATCATCGCTTGCCTGTTTCATGCGCTTATAGGCGCGGGTCACGCCGGCGTCTGCCGCAAGCAGAGCGAATGCCGCGAGCAGGGCAAGGATGACGGAAAAGATAGACGCGGTCTTGAGCTGGATGCTGCCCGAATGCTCGGGGATATCCCGGATATAGCTGGGAAGCGCTGCCTTTGCCTCGGCCTCTTCCTGCTCAGCCTTAAACTGTTCCTGCGCCTCCCGGGCCTTTTCCTCTTCCCGGAGCTGGTTCATACGCGCCTGAAGGATGCGCTCGTCGGCATTGGGACCCTGTCCGGCGTCATCCGCCGCAGCTCCTTCCGTGCCGCCGGAAGATGCTTCTGCCAATGCTGCGCCGTCAGAGCCGGCACCTGCCGCCGCTGCCGCAGCCGCTTTCGCAGCTTCTTCCGCGATGCGCTTTTCGGAAGCGGTGTGGTTCTGCTCCTTAAGCTGCAGGATAAAGGGTTCGAAGTCCTCGGCCGGGACCGGTTTTGAGAAGAAATAACCCTGGACGATGTCGCAGCCTAAGTCTTTCAGGGCGTGCAGCTGCTCCTGGGTCTCGACGCCTTCCGCGATGACCGGGACGTCCAGGAAATCGGCGATCCCGATGATGACCTTGAGCATATGGGTATTGCCGCCTTCCTTGAAGGCTTCGCGGATGAACTGCATATCGAGCTTGAGAACGTCGATCGGCAGCTTGGAGATCATGTTGAGGGAGGAGTAGCCGGTACCGAAGTCATCCATCTCGATCCGGAAACCCATGGCCCTTAAGTCCTCGACCATGTCAATGATCTGGGCGGAGTCCTGCGTGTAGGCGGACTCGGTGACCTCGAGCAGGATGTCGCTTCCGTCGAGGTCATGCTCCTTCATGATCCCGGCGAAGGTATCGGGCAGCTTGGGATCGTACATGTCGATGCGGGAGACATTGACAGAGACCGGGACCGCATAGCCGAGGCGGTCCTTCCACTCGCGCACCTTCGCGGCGGTCTCCTGCCAGACGTAGCGGTCGAGGCGCTCGATCAGGCCGTTCTCCTCAAAAAGCGGGATAAAGACGCCCGGATTGATCATGCCGAGTTCCGGATGGATCCAGCGGACCAGCGCTTCCGCGCTCGCGAGCACGGGCGTGTCGGGACGGACGTCGAATTTGGGCTGGTAGAAGACATGGAACTGCTTCTCCGCGATCGCAGCCGGAAAGTCCTCGATCAGCTGCTCCGCATAGAGCTGCCTGTGGTGCAGGTCGCTGTCATAGACGCCGATGTTGCGCGCAAAGCTGCCCTTGACGGTGTCCGACGCCATCTTGGCACGGTCGAAACGGCGCTCGATGTCGAGAGTCTTGTCAACCTCGGCATAAATGCCCATGCGCAGGCGGACGCGGCTGGATGAGGGATCATCCTCCGAAAGGGCGACGGAAGCCTCCTCCATGAGTCCGGAATAATCCTCGCGGTGCGGGCAGTAGACCATGTACGTATCCGCTTCCCTGCGGCAGACGATGCCGCCGGAATCCTGAACCGCTGCACGCAGATGGGCGGCGATCCTGCGCAGCACGTTATCGCCGTATGCCTTGCCGTAGCGCTCGTTGATCATACGGAAATGGTTGACGTCCACGATGACCGCATCCATGACGGTGTCCTTGTGGTGCTGGTCCAGCTG
>JAFPHE010000005.1 GCA_017388745.1 Lachnospiraceae bacterium
AGTTTCGGAGCCGGCAGAGGAATTCACGGCTGAGGCCGTATCCGGAGAATGCCCTTCAGCTGAGGAACCCGCAGCAGGAGTATGGCCTGAAGAAAACAATGCTGCGGAAGAATATCCGGCTGAAGACGGAAATACACAAAAGATCAGACCCAGATGTCCTTCTTGCGGCGCTCCGTTATTGGACGGTGCCGCTTTCTGTACGGTCTGCGGTCAGAAACTTTAAGTATTATAGAGATCATTACTGACGGGGAGCGGGCAACCGTTCCCCGGTCTTAAAGAGTACGAAATCAAATTGGATCAGACTACATTCAGAAAACTGATCGTTTTATCCGGAACTGTCGGCATCTCCTTTGCCGCGATCTTTATCCGGTTTTCCACTGCGCCGTCATTAGTGCTGGTCCTGTACCGCATGACGATCACGGCGCTTATCTTAGTGATCCCGTCGCTGCTCGAGCATAAAGACGAGCTTATGCATCTCAACCCGCGGGTGCTGGGGTACTGCGTGATCAGCGGCATGTTTCTTACTCTGCATTTCTTCAGCTATTTCAATTCAGTACGTTCGACAAGCGTCGCTTCCGCAGTGCTGCTGACGGATGCCGAGGTGTTTTTTACAGGCATTGCAGGATACCTGCTGTTTAAAGAAAGGCTGACGCGGCGAAGCATCTGGGGTATTTTCATAGCGTTTGCAGGATGCGTCGTCGTAGCTTTGAGCGATGCCGGAAACGGGACGAACATGCTCTATGGAGACATGCTCGCGCTTCTTGCGTCTGTTGCCATGGCTGGCTATACCATGATGGGAAGGCTCTGCCGGAGATATATCAGTACTACACTTTATACTCTTGTCATCTATACCGTAACAGCACTTTGTTCACTGGCCATATTGCTGATCAGCGGAACTCCGGTCCTCGGATATGAGCCGGTCAACTGGCTGACGACACTGGGCATGGCAGTCGTAAGCACTCTCCTTGGCCACAATATTTTCAGTTGGGGATTAAAGTATTTCAACGCAGCCACCGTCAGTACGATCAAGCTGGCGGAGCCGGTGTTCTCGGCGATCCTCGCAGTGATCTTTTTCAGAGAGATCCCTGCAGCACAGGCTGTTTTCGGAAGTATCGTCATCATTGCGGGAATCTGGTGGTATCTCAGGAATTCGGAAGCCTGAGTAAGGATCTTTACGATAAAGGCACCGGCAGCTGTACGGCTGATCTGTCCGGTATGATCAGACTGCTGTTGTGCTTTTGCAGGAAATATCCCGGGATCCTTTCTCCGGGAATTGACAAGGAATTAAAAATGATTTATAGTTTCAAGGCGTGAGACAGCGTGGTCCCGGTTGTGTTTGCGGTACCATGGCTGTTTTTTATGTTAACCTGAAATAATCACTGTGGACAGTCCTGATTCAAGCTGTATCGGAAAAGGTCCGGCAAAACGGATCTCATGGAGAGAGAGTATGAAAGATAAGATCCTGGTTCTTGACTTTGGAGGACAGTATAACCAGCTGATCGCACGGCGTGTCCGTGAGCAGCATGTATATGCGGAGATCCGCCCGTATAACAGGATCACGGTACGGGAGATCGCCGAAGCGGGATACACCGGTATCATTTTTACCGGCGGACCGAACAGCGTCTATGATCCGGCGTCGCCGCATTATGATCCTGCGATCCTGGATCTGGGCATCCCGGTCCTGGGCATCTGTTACGGTCATCAGCTGATCGCCTGGCTGGCGGGCGGCGAGATCGCGTCAGCCGGAAGTATCAGCGAGTACGGAAAGGTTGAGCTTCATACAGGAACAGCAGGAACACCTGCGGAAGACTGCCTACTATTTAAGGGTATGCCGGAAAAAAGTACTGTATGGATGAGCCATACCGATTATGTCCGACAAATTCCGGAAGGCTTTCAGACAAATGCTGTCACAGAACACTGCCCGTGCGCAGCCATGAGTGATACTGAACGCCGAATCTATGCGGTACAGTTTCATCCGGAAGTGACGCACACGGAATACGGCAGACAGATCCTTCATAACTTCCTTTATGATATCTGCGGCTGCAGCGGTGACTGGAACATGGATGATTTTGTCAGCCGTGCGATCGAAAAATACCGCCGTGAGATGGAAGGAAAGACAGCACTCTGTGCTTTATCGGGCGGCGTGGATTCTTCCGTGGCGGCAGTTCTGATGCACAAGGCGATCGGTGACCGCCTGACCTGTGTTTTTGTAGACCACGGCCTGCTTCGGAAGGATGAGGGTGATATGGTGGAACAGACATTCCGCCGTAAATTCAACATGAATATCATCCGCGTCAACGCGGCAGAACGCTTCCTCGGCAGACTTGCCGGAGTGAGTGAACCGGAACGCAAACGAAAGATCATCGGAGAAGAGTTCATCCGTGTTTTTGAGGAAGAGTCCCGGAAACTGGGCAAGGTCAATTATCTGGTCCAGGGAACGATCTATCCTGATGTGATCGAGTCCGGGGCAGGGGATGCCTCTGTGATCAAGAGCCATCACAACGTCGGCGGTTTGCCGGATGTTGTGGATTTCGATGCGATCGTGGAGCCGCTGAGGAACCTTTTCAAGGATGAGGTGAGAGCGGCAGGGATCGAGCTGGGTATTCCGTACGACCTGGTCTGGCGCCAGCCTTTCCCGGGACCCGGCCTTGCGATCCGGGTCATGGGAGAGATCACGGAAGAAAAACTGTCGATCCTGAGGGAAGCGGATGCGATCTTCCGTCAAGAGATCACTTCGGCAAAACTGGAAAAAGAGACCAATCAGTATTTTGCCGTACTTACGAACGGCAGGAGCGTCGGCGTTATGGGTGATGCCAGAACATACGGTTACACTCTGGCGCTCCGTGCGGTCAGTACCGATGACTTTATGACAGCAGACTGGACGAGACTGCCTTATGAACTGCTGGCGAAAGCGAGCAGCCGCATTACCAATGAAGTACGGGGCATCAGCCGCGTCGTCTATGATATCACGAGCAAGCCGCCTGCGACGGTAGAGTGGGAGTGATGCCGGGGGACGGATAAAAAGCAGATTTTTCATAAATAACAGTTGCATATTTTGCGAAATGCGGATACAATTCTTGTGTCTGCAGATGCCGGCACCGAACCGGCAGGCAGATGCACAAGTATAACAGAATAGAAACCGGGGGGTTCCTGCAAGGAGCTGAGATAGGACTGACAGTCCTGACCCGTATACCTGATTTGGATCATGCCAACGTAGGAAGTATTTGAGAAGCACGCCGGTGGATCCGGGGTGCTTTTATTTTGTTTTTGTACCTGTGGGATCAGCGATCCCGCATATTGGGAGCGCGAAGCGATCGGTCGGGGGCACCACTTTCGGTCGCTATATAAAATCAATCGCTGTATATCGAAAGGAGCATATAATGCGGACAGCATTGACGATCGCAGGCAGTGATACCTGCGGAGGCGCCGGCATACAGGCCGACATCAAAACCATGACCGCCAATGGCGTATATGCCATGAGTGCGATCACTGCGCTGACTGCGCAGAATACTACCGGAGTAACAGGTATCATGGACGTGACTCCGGAATTCTTAAAGCTCGAGCTGGATACCGTGATCACAGATATCCGCCCCGACGCTGTCAAGATCGGGATGGTCTCCGCCTCGGAGCTCATCCGGGTCATCTCAGAAACGATCCGAAACTATGAACTGACCAATGTGGTCGTTGACCCGGTCATGGTCGCGACCAGCGGTGCAAGACTGATCAGCGAGGACGCTATCGGCACTCTTAAGGAGTGTCTTCTTCCGCTGGCTACGGTCCTCACGCCCAATATCCCGGAAGCGGAAGTTCTTTCCGGCATGGAGATCAAAAGCGCGGAGGATATGGTCAAAGCTGCGGAAATGATCAGTAAGAATTACGGCTGTGCGGTACTCTGTAAGGGAGGTCACAATCTCAACGATGCGAATGACCTTCTGTACAGAAACGGCAGCTGCAGATGGTTCAAAGGCAGGAGGATCAACAACCCCAACACACACGGCACCGGTTGTACGCTGTCAAGCGCCATTGCATCCAATCTGGCCAAGGGCTATGATCTGGATACAGCGGTGGAAAAGGCCAAGAATTACATCAGCGGCGCGCTTGCGGCTATGCTGGATCTTGGAAAAGGCAGCGGACCGATGAACCATGCCTTTGCGATTTCGGGCGAGTACTGATCCGGAAAGGCAGGAACTGAATATGAGAGTTTCAGAACGGCTGATCAAAGAGAGCAGCGACATCTGGAAGAGCTATGATAAGCATCCGTTCGTCACAGGGATGGCGGACGGTTCGCTTGATGTCGAAAAATTCAGATACTATATGATACAGGACTATCTGTATCTGTTTGATTATGCCCGTGTTTTTGCCCTTGGAACCGCAAAGGCAGCGGACCCTGAAAGTATGGAGATCTTTGCCGGATATGTGCATCAGATACTGCATGGCGAAATGGAGATCCACCGGGGGTATATGAAGCGGCTCGGCATTACGGAGGAGCAGGCTGCAGAAACCCCCATGTCGGTAGCTACGCGTTCCTATACTTCCTATATGCTGAATGTCGCCTGGACGGAAGGCCCTGCGGAGATCGCGGCGTCGATCCTGGCCTGCGCTGTCAGCTATGAGGTGATCGCACAGCATATGCTGGAATCGTATCCGGACTGCGGGGAACATCCTTTTTACGGGGAATGGGTCCGCGGCTACGCAGATCCCGGCTATCATGAAGCCAATGAGAAACTGAAAGAGATGACGGACCGGCTTGCGGAAGGATACCCGGAAGAAAAGATCCGGCATCTTTCGGAGATCTTCCGGATCTGTTCGGTATATGAACGGATGTTCTGGGATATGGGGTATGACTGCGGAGTAAGGTACGATGCTGACACTTGAAAATATCAGGTTTACATATCCGAATGCCGGGATACCGATCTTTGACGGTCTGTCCCTGCAGGCAGAGAGGGGCAGCTTTGTCAGTATTATCGGTGCCAGCGGCAGCGGTAAAACAACGCTGTTCCGGCTTCTGAACGGACTGGAACAGCCTGAAGCCGGCAGGATCCTGATTGACGGAGAGCCGGTAACTGCACGGAAGCATTTTGCGTCTTACATGCCCCAGCAGGATCTGCTGTTCCCGTGGCTGACGGTGGAAAAAAACGTGATGCTTCCGATGACCGTACAGAAACAGCCTGCGGAAAGATCTGCTGATAAGGCACGCGCCATGCTGGCGCAGGTCGGCCTCGCCGGATGGGAAGACCACTATCCGAGGGAACTGTCCGGAGGCATGCGGCAGAGAGTATCCTTCGCAAGGACACTTTGCGCAGGCGGGGATGTCCTGCTGCTGGACGAACCGTTTTCGGCACTGGATTCCATCACCAGGATCTCTTTGCAGGAATGGCTGCTGGATCAGTGGAGGCATCTGGAAAAAACGATCCTTTTTATCACACATGATGTGGAAGAAGCGATCTTTCTGTCGCAGAAGGTCCTTGTGCTGACAGGCCATCCTGTGACAGGGCTGCAGGAGTTTCCGGTACCGATGCCGGCTGAAAGGAGCAGGGAAATGCTGCTTGAGCCGCAGGTGGCAAGACTGAAGGAAGACCTTATTGCGCTTCTGCGCAGTGAGGCAAAGGCGGGAGAGCAATATAACCTAAATGAAAGCGGAATCCGGTGAAAACAGAATAACGGGCAGAAAACGCCGGGTCATCAGTATAGGATTTCTGATCCTGCTGGTGCTTATATGGGAACTGCTGAGCGCTCTGATCGCCCGGCCGTTCCTGCTGCCGTCTCCGTCAGCTGTTTTCCAAAGCCTGTGGGAACACCGTGAAGAGATCTTCCTTACGCATTTGCCCGCGACCTTCGGAGTGGTGCTGGCGGGAGGGCTGCTGGCGGTCCTGCTGGGCGCGGCTTTTGCCGTAGCCATGGACTGGAGCCCATGGCTGATGCGAGCGCTGTATCCGCTGCTGACTGTGACTCAGACGATCCCGGTCATGTGCCTTGCGCCCGTACTGGTTCTCTGGTTCGGATACACTTTCCGTATGCGGGCAGTCGTCGTTATCCTGGTCAACTTTTTTACGGTGACGGTGGATCTGTGTGACGGGTTTGCCTCGACCAGGCAGGAAAGGACCGAGCTGATGCGCACCTTCGGAGCCGGACGGCTTCAGCAGTTTACGATGCTGAGGATGCCGACGGCATTGCCCAATCTGTTCACGGCGCTGAAGATCTCCGTTCCCTGGAGCGTGATCGGCGCCGCCGTGGCGGAATGGCTCGGAGCTCCCGCGGGACTCGGCATGTACAGCCGGTCCTGCATGCTGAATCTTGACGCGGCAGGCCTGCTGGCTCCGCTCATGGTCCTGACGGCCCTGGCGCTCGGTATGAACGCCGTTCTTGGACTGGCCGAGAGAAAACTGATGCGGTGGAAGGCATAATTAAAACAAATAAATAACGCCGCTTAAAGAAAGCGGCGGGCAGAAAGAGAGAATAAACGAATGAGAAAACATATGACACTTCTTTTGACAATGATCGCAGCGATCGGGCTTTCGGCATGCGGAGGAAGCAATGCTTCTTCCGGAACGCAGGCAGAAACACCTGCTGCCGGGACCTCTCAGGATGCAGCTGAGGACCGGGAACTCCGGGAGATCGACGTGGTACTGGACTGGTATCCCAACGCCGTGCATACGTTCCTGTATGAAGCCGCCGACAAGGGATATTTTGCGGAAGAAGGCCTGAAAGTCAATATTATCAGCCCGGCAGAAAGTATCGATGCGCTGACCTTTGTTGCGACCGGAAGGGCTCAGATCGGCCTCACTTATCCTGTGGATGTGGTAATGGGCGCGGTAAACGAGCAGATGCCCGTGACCGCCATCGGTGCCGTGGTCCAGGATGAGCTCAGCTGTATGGCATCTCTTGCGGAAACAGACATCACGGCCGATATGAGTTCTTTGAAAGGAAAGAAAGTAGGACACAGCGGACCTGCAGTGGAAGAGGCTGTGATCCGTACCATTATTGCCAATGCGGGACTTTCGGAAAAAGATGTGGAAGTGATCAACGTCGGATTTGATCTGACATCCTCCCTGACGACCGGCAGTACGGATATGGTCGTCGGAACATTCATCAATGACGAGATCGTGACAATGAGAAATGCCGGATATGACGTCAATGTCTGGAAGAACCAGGATTATGGCGTACCGCGCATGTACGGTTTGGTCATGGCTGCCAATACTGATGCGGTCGCTAAGGATCCGGAACTCTATCAGGCATTTTTAAGGGCTTGTGACAAGGGATTTGACGATATGCAGGCAGACGAGGAAGAGTCTATGAAGATCATCATGTCGGATTTGAATTCCGATGATAATCCGCTTGACGAAGCGCAGCAGAAGGAAAGCTATGAGATCCTGATGCCGCTGATGGAACAGGACGGGCGTCCTTTCCTTTCCATGCAGGAAAAAGACTGGCAGGATATCATTGACTGGATGCTGGAAAACGGTCTGATCAGCGAGACCCTGGCGCCTTCGGAGATCTATCTTGCTCCGGAACTCTGATCAGCCGGATACGGATCATGGATCAGCAGGAATACGGTAAAAACAGAATAAACTATCCGTCCCTTATACTGGGGACATGCTTTCTTATTCTCTGGCAGGCTGCTGCGGTGATCATCGACCGCAGCCACATCCTTCCGGGCCCGCTTCAGATCCTGCTGCGGACCTGGGAGCTCAGGGAATCTTTGCTGTTCCATCATATGCCGTCTACGCTTCTGACGATCTTCTGCGGATGGATGATCTCCGTGACGGTCGGGATACTTCTGGCGGTGATGATGCATAAGAACCGTTATTTCGAAGCGGCGCTGCATCATGTGCTGATCATCACACAGACGATACCTGTGATGTGCATTTCCCCGCTGTTCGTTCTCTGGCTCGGATATACCATGGGCGCCCGCCTGATCGCAGTGGTGCTCTCCACTTTTTTTGCCATCACTCTGAGTGTTTACGACGGGCTTCA
>JAFPHE010000056.1 GCA_017388745.1 Lachnospiraceae bacterium
CAGCCTTCCCGACGCCCGGCTCGCCGGCATTCCGATCATTGCGATGACTGCGAATGCGTTCCAGGAGGATATAAAGAAAGCCGCGGAAATCGGGATGAACGGTCATATCGCAAAGCAGCTGGATATCCCGGGAATGAAAGCCACCCTGCAGCAGGTACTGAAGAAAACGCCGGGTTGATCCGTGCTTAACGGTACCTGAGACAACACGATCTGGAGGAGAAACCGCTGTAATATGATGAATCTTGCCGATTACAATGATAAGAAGGTCAGAGTCTTTTTGAAAGACGGCAGCACCTTTGAAGGTTATGCTTCCCATAATTCGTTTGAGTACAGCTATGCTGAGTTCGGCGTGGACGCGGAGTGCCTTCAGATCTGTGAGTATCTTATAAGAGACAGAGAGATCGGGAGAATAGAACTGATGGAAGCACCGCCATCGATCCGCAGCACGGAAGAAGATATGGCTATGCTCTTTTCCGTGAGGAGGTCTTTTTCCGAGCACATGAAACGCTGGGAAGACAATGAACTTCCTGACAAGTACGATCATAACTGTTTTGAGTATTCCGCGCAGCCGGCACGGGAAGAGTTTGAACGCGCCCTGGAGTTTCAGAGGGAACGGGGAGACCGTTTCATAAAGCTGGAGGGGGACCATCCTCTTGAAGATGATTTCGGGCTTTCCTTGAGCATCACGCTCACCATGCAGCTCGAAGGGAGTACGGATGGCTGGACCGTGAATGATGAGATCGAAATAAAAACGCCTGCATATAAAGACCTTAAAGAGATAGAGCTTAAGCATTTCGGACCGGTCTACGGTGAAGACTTTGCCTTCCGCAATATCGATCATCTGTATTAATACCTGGATTACAGGGGCGCATACATCGGTGATAAGCTGGTCGGTTCTTATTATTTCTTCTCTTCGAACGGATATACCTGCATTGACGGACTGATCGTGGATGAGGACTGGCGGTATAAGTATATCGCGACGACGCTTCTGAAGCATGCGGTGCAGGAGGCAGCGGGCAATGTCGTCTTCCTTCATGCTGCCGCGGAAGATACCCCGAAAGAAATGTATGAAAAACTGGGTTTTCATGAGGCCGACAGGCTTTACGAATACCTTTCCACAGATATCGGATCACTGAGCTGTCAGTAAGAAATGCCGGACAGTGACCGGCTGTGTTATTATGGAGCAAAAACGGTGAAAAACATGATCAGAAATATTGCGGTCGTCAGTCTGTCCAGTGGAGTCGTCGGAGAGCCGTTTATACAGTTTGAGGTGGAGATCGGCCTTCAGAGGCTTAAAGAACTCGGCCTGAATGTGAAATTCATGCCGCATGCCCTGATGGGGCTGGACTATCTCAGAGAACACCCGGAAAAGCGGGCGGAAGATCTGCTCGAGGCATTCCGCGACCCTGAGATCGATATGATCCTGTGCGCCATAGGCGGAGATGACACTTACCGCCTCCTGCCGTATCTGTTCGAACATGACGCGCTTAAAAATGCCGTGACGGACAAAGTCTTTCTCGGCTTTTCTGACACAACGATCAATCATCTGATGCTCCGCAAAGCCGGTCTGAACACATTTTACGGACAGGCATTCCTTCCGGATATCTGCGAGCTGAGCCCGGAGATGCTTCCTTATACGAGGAAGTATTTTGAGGAACTGATCTCCACCGGGACGATCCGGGAGATAACCCCGGCCGATACCTGGTATGAACAACGGGAAAACTTCACGCCCGATCAGGCAGGCGTACCGCTCGTTTCCCATCCCAATAAAGGATTCGAACTGCTGCAGGGACCGCCTGTGTTTGCCGGAAAGATCTTCGGCGGATGCATAGATTCCATATATGATATCTTCAACGGGGACTGTTATCCGGACATGCCGGCATTATGCGAAAAGTATCATCTGTTTCCCGATCAGGAGGAGTGGGAAGGACAGATCCTGCTTCTGGAATCCAGTGAGGAAAAAATGCCTCCGGAAAAATACCGCCGGGCGCTGGAATACCTGAAACAGACAGGCATCTTCCGCAGGATCAACGGTATTCTTGCCGGAAAGCCCATGGATGGGGCCTATGCAAAAGAGTATAAACAGCTGCTGACCGAAGTCATCGGCATGCCGGAACTTCCGATCGTTTTTAACCTGAACGTCGGGCACGCTCTGCCGCACTGTATCATACCCTTCGGGGTCGATGCCGTCGTGGATGCGGAGAAGCAGATCATCAGGTTTACATAACTTTGAACAGCGACACCGGAAAACATATAAGGATATCAGGACGGAGTACACGATGGATCTGTCAGCATTTGAAGGAAAATACGTCCGCATTAAGGACATATACGGAAATACAATTACCGGACTTGCCGTTTATGGCAATGAATCGTTTCTGATGCATGAGTACGGCGAAAACGAAGACGGCATCTTTATAGGAAACTGGCTCATTTACAGGTCTCAGATCGATACCATAGAGGAGACCGAAGTACACGGGACGGCTGAACTGCGGACGGAACATCTGATCCTCCGCAGATACTGCCCGGAAGACGCGGAACCTCTGTATCAGTATCTCGGGACGGATCCGGCGATGTATCAGTACTCGGGATGGAACCCTTACGCGACTCTGGAAATGTCCGAAGAATCGGTACGCCGGTTTATCGGGGGCTATGAAGAAGACCATTTCTATTCGTGGGTGATGGATGTGGAAGGCGTTCTTGTCGGAACGATCGGAGCCTATGATTATAAGGACGGTCAGATCGAGGTCGGTTACAGCGTCGTGCGGCAGTGGCAGGGCAGGGGCTATGCGACGGAAGCATTGAAGAAAGTGCTGGAGTATCTTACGGAAAACGAGGGAATCTCCTGCGTGACCGCCTGGTGCGCCGCGGACAATGCCGGATCCCGGAGGGTCCTTGAAAAGGCGGGGATGAAGCTCGTCCGGACCGCGGAGGAAGGCATCGCCGTTGGCGGCAGAACATACGACAAACTGATCTACGAATACCGGCCGGTGGAAATGACGCGCCGGATATGATATATTGAATCTTGAAAGAGTCCTGCCCGGGACGGGCGGGACCTGGCAGGCAGTTTCGCTGCCTGCGGGGAGGGATCTATGTCACTTCAGTCGATTTATGAACAGGATAAGGAACGTCTGGTCTCGTCCTTAAGCGGCAAGACCAGAGTGGAAGCGGTCCGGGTCATGGAAGCTGAACTGGACCGGGTGCTGTATGAGTTCAATGACAGCGAGGATAATGAAAGGGTCAGGGAGACGGCCAATGCGCTGATCCAGACCGCCAAGGCAGGCGCCGGCATGATCGATACGGACGGCGTGACCAGGATCTACGGACGGACGGACTATCCGGGCGGAGACGGATCCGCGGACGGCGGAAGGAAAGGACTTCCTGTGATCTTCTGGGTCCTCCTGGCTTTGGGACTTGCAGGCGCCGTTTCCTTTGCGGCTGTGTTTTTCTATACGCAGAGGGAGGCGGAGCGTACGACGGCCTGGTATATCACGGCGATCGCGCCGTTTGCGGCCATGGCCCTTTTGTTTATCGCAGGCCTCCTTGCAAGAAAACAGGAAATAAAGAAAGATGAGAAACTGCATGCGGAAGTGCTGGTTGATCCCATGAAGGTCTACAACCATCTGCTGGCAGTGATCCTTGTCATTGATAAACAGCTCGAAGAGGCACGCAGCCTGGATACGCTCAGAGAACGGCAGCAGGAAAGGAACAGCGAGAACGGCCCCGATCCTGCGGAGCTTACGCTCTTATCCCAGCTTCTGGAAGACGCGTACGCAAGGCGCGGCAGTGACGATCAGGCGGAAGAAGCGATCTCGCAGATCAGGTTCTATCTGCACCGGAAGCAGGTCGATACGATTGACTGGAGCGAGCAGGAAGAAAGCGGACGCCACTGGTTCGATATGATCCCGGCCTATGAAGCAGGTACGCTCCGGCCGGCGCTGGTCAGGGACGGAAAACTTCTGAAAAAAGGACTGGCTTCCGAAGGAAGGCGGATGTAGATATGGAACGATTTTACGGATTTGACCTGGGCGATGCGGAAAGCGCGGTGACCCGGCTCAATAAAACAGATCAGGAGGTGCCGGAAGTACTTCCGGTACAGGAAGCCGGGAGCTTTATCACGGCCTGGGCAATGCGCCGGGACGGAAAGCTCCTGATCGGCGAGGGCGCCTGTTACGAGCCGGATGTGCTTCAGCGCAGGCTGAGGTTCAAGAGTCGCTTCCTTACGGATACCTCCGTACGCAGCGATATCAAGAGCTTTGCGGCAGGCGTGCTCGGAGAGCTTCTGCTGCAGGGAGACCTGATCCGGGGGGATGACCAGTGCTTCTATGTCGGCTGCCCCGCAGGCTGGGACAAATCAGCCCGGGAAGATTACAGGGAGATCTTTGAAAGCGCCGGTTATCCGCCGCTCAAAGTGGTGTCGGAGTCACGGGCGGCGCTGGTCAGCGCCTGCCGTTCGAGGCATTTGCAGGTGGGTTACGATATCCTGTCCCGGCCGGTGCTGGTCGTGGACATCGGTTCCTCCACCACGGACTTTGCCTATATCATGAGCGGCCGCGAAGTCGAGCTGAAGACGGGAGGCGAAGTCTCGCTCGGCGGAGGCATCATGGATGAGATCCTGTTGGAAGAAGCCATCGACGCTTCCTTCGATCCCGCCAGGATCCGGAAGATCTTCAGCGAGAATGAAGCCTGGCGGACATATTCGGAGTTCGCCGCCAGACGCCTCAAGGAAAAGTACTTTTCCGATGAGGAATACTGGAAGAACGAGACCCTGACGCAGACGGTGACGATCCGCGCGCAGCTGCTGCCTGCGAGGCTGAAGCTCAGCATGAACCCGGAGATCGCCGATAAGCTGATCAACAAGAAAGTGGAGCGGCTCGGGGGAAGGTCGTTTAAGGAAGTCTTTACGGAAAGCCTTGTCCAGGTGCGCCAGTCGATCACGGACAAACAGCCGGAACTGATCTTCATGACCGGCGGCGTCTCCAGACTTGCTGCGATCCGTGACTGGTGCCGGGAGATCTTCCCGGAGGCAGTCGTGATCTGCGGCAGCGAGCCGGAGTTTTCGGTCGCAAAGGGCCTTGCTTACTGCGGAAAGATCGACGAGGAGCTCAGGGAGTTCAAAGCGGACATTGCCGCGCTCATCGATTCCACAGCTGTGGAAGACCTTGTTGAAAAGAACATCGGCGTGCTGTATCACAGCACCGTGGAAAATATCGTGGATCCGATCCTGGAAAAGGTCGCCCTCCCCGTCATTGACCGTTGGAGGGACGGTGCGATCGACAGGCTGGCGGACATTGACCGGATCATGGAAAAGGAGATCGACGAGTTCCTGCACTCCGCGGAAGGCCGCGAGCTTCTGGCAAAATCGGTCGCATCCTGGCTGAAGAGCATCTCCTACGGCCTTGAGGAGCATACCATGCCGATCTGCGTGCGTCACAACGTGCCGTACTCTGCATTGAGCCTCAACTCTTACCTCTCCCTTTCGGATATCGATATCCGGGTGGAGGCGAAGAACCTCTTTGCGGTGGAGGAGATCACCTGGCTGATCGACGCGATCGTTTCCGTCGTCGTAGGACTTCTCTGCGGCGGAAGCGGCGTGGCGCTCATCGCGAGCGGCGTACAGGGCATCCTGATCGGCTTCATCATCTCGGCGCTGGTGCTGGCGCTCGGCAAGGAGCATATGCAGGGAGCGTTCCTGAAGATGAATATCCCGCATCCATTACGCCGGCTGATGCCGAAGAGCTATCTCCGCTCAAGGACGGACAAGATCTCAAGCGAGGTCAAGAAGAACCTCTACGAAAAACTGGAGAACGAGAAGAATGAGGAGATCACGGAACACCTGATCACCGATATATCGCAGCAGATCGAGCGCTGCCTTACAAAGATGGCGGAAATCGTGGAGATACCGCTCGGATGATGGATAAGAAAACAGAAAAGGGAGTTCCCGCCGCGTGCCCTGTCTCGGGACGCTGCGGAGGCTGCCGGGATA
>JAFPHE010000006.1 GCA_017388745.1 Lachnospiraceae bacterium
CCTCTCCAACGCCATCAAATACACGGAGCCCGGCGGCCGTGTCAGCGTGGACGTGCGCGAGGCGGAAAGCCAAGAGCCCGGCTGTGTGCGGCTGACCTACAGGGTCTCTGATACCGGCATCGGCATGAGTCCGGAATTTATGGCAAACATGTATCAGCCGTTTTCGCGCCAGACAGACAGCCGGGTGAACCGTATTCAGGGCACCGGGCTCGGACTGGCCATCACAAAGAAGATGGTCGATCTGATGGGAGGCAGCATAGACTGCCAAAGCGAGCAGGGTAAAGGAACGACCTTCACCGTAATCCTGGATCTTCCCATTGCCGATCGGCAGCGGGAGGATATGATGCTCGAGCCGATGGACGTCCTGGTCGTCGATGACGACGAGATCCTCCTGGAGACCGCCGTCGACACATTGGAGTCTCTCGGCGTAACAGCCGACCGCGCGGGAAGCGGACTGGAGGCGCTCGGCATGATCACACATCGGCATCAAACAGGACGGGACTACAGCGTTGTGATCCTGGACTGGAAGATGCCGGATATCGACGGCGTCGAAACGATCCGCCGCATTCGCACAGAGGTGAATTCAAGCGTTCCCATCCTGCTGATCTCCGCCTATGACTGGTCGGATATCGAGGAAAAGGCGAAGGACGCCGGGGCAAACGGCTTCGTCAGCAAGCCGCTGTTCCGCTCCAGGCTTTACGACAAGATCAACGAGCTGCTCGGGAACGAGGCGAAGTCCGTCGAGCCGGAGAACGACTATTCCGATCTGCAGGGAATGAACATCCTCATTGCGGAGGATAATGATATCAACTGGGAGATCATTTCCACCATGCTTGGAATGTTCGGAATCACGACGGAGCGCGCCAAAAACGGACGCATCTGCGTGGAAATGATGAATCAGGCAGCAGAAGGCAGTTATGATCTGGTCTTTATGGATATACAAATGCCGGAGATGAACGGGCTCGACGCCACAAGGAATATCCGCACGCTCGATGATCCGTGGGCGTCTTCCATACCGATCATAGCCATGACGGCGGACGCGTTTTCGGAAAACGTCATGGAGTGTCTGAACGCCGGTATGAACGGACATATCGCAAAACCTGTAGATATTAAACTTGTCATCAAAGAAATACGTAGAATCAAGGAGGAAAAAAGATCATGAGGAGGCTGCTTTGTGTCATTCTGTTCATCTGCATACTGGTATCGCTGACGGCCTGCGGCGGGAAACCACAGGAAGAAACCGCAGCCGGATTCAAGCCCTCCCTCGATACAAGTACCAGCTGCAGCATCACTGTAGTCGGAAGCTACGATAACTTCGAGGCACTGGAGGCTGAATTCGACAAATTCAATGAGATATATCCGAACGTGCAGCTGAGCTATGTGAAGCTGGATGATTATAACAACGTCCTTGGCGCAACGCTGGAAAGCAATGACAAGCCCAACGTTTTTTTCTCATACACCTGGATGATGGGAAATGAAAAATACGCTTCGGTATGCGCGCATATGGAGGAACTTTCAGACTCCGCTTTGGGGCTGAATCTGGACTGCATCCGCCCGGGCCTCCTCAATCATGACGCGGAAGGCCATGTGTTTTTGGTGCCGGTTTTCTCCAGGACTTACGGCATGC
>JAFPHE010000007.1 GCA_017388745.1 Lachnospiraceae bacterium
CGAGGCCACGAGAGACATGATCCCGAAGCTCGGAAGAGCGAGGAACCTTGCGGAGAGAGCCATCGGCTACATCGATGCAGGATCCAGATCCATGTACTACTTCCTGAAGGGCTTCGCGGACAACGCAGTTGCCTGATCAAGGGTCAATAATCTGCTATGGGAAAGGTCCGGCACTGCCGGACCTTTTTTGTGCAAAAAGGATAAATACTTATGCGGTACTCTTTATTTGATTTGGAAAAATGGTATTATTAGAGTACAGCATAAAATTTAGAAGAAAGGAACTCAGAGATGTTTATCAAGAAGCTTTACAACGATCTGGATACACTTGTCGATGAGGCAATGGCGGGCAGCCGCCTTATCGCTGATGACGCTGAAAAGTACTCCAGAGTCCTTCCGAACTCCAGGATCACGGTAAGACGTGACAAATACAAGAAGCCGAAGGGACTCGTCAAGCTGGTCGGCGGCGGCGGAGCAGGCCATGAGGGTCCTCCCGGAACCTTCATCCGTCCCGGCGGATTTGACGGAATGACCACGGGCGATGTCTTCGCGGCACCGTCTGCACGTCAGCTCTTCCGCATGATCCAGGAGATCGATGACGGAAGCCCCATCATCATGAACGTCGCAAGACACGCAGGCGACGTCCTCAACTCCACACTGTGCAAGCAGCTGTGCGAGGCAAATGGCATCAATAACGTTTATCTGAGCATCGGCGGCAACGACGTAGCATCCGCTCCCAAGGAGCGCATGAACGAGCGCCGCGGATCCGGCGGAGCGCTCAGCTGCTCCACAGTCATGGCGGAGTGCGGCGAGAGCGTCGAGGAGATCCTCAGACTCGCCGAGAAGTGCAACCTCCGTCAGAGGTCCTATGGCGTCGGCATCAGACCCGCCATCCACCCGATCTCCGGACTTCCCATCATGGGCGACATGCCGGCAGATGAGATCGAGATGGGCATCGGCGTCCACGGCGAATCCAGCGGCAAGCGCATCAAGCTGCCCCGCAGCCGTGAACTTGCTCAGATCGTCCTGAATATCCTTCTGGAAGACATGCCCGTTCCTTCCGGAGAAGAGATCGTATTCAGCCTCAGCGGACTGGGCGGCATGACCTGGACCGAGCTGGACATCTTCTACAAGGACTGCTACGAGATACTCACCTACGATTACGGCCTCAAGATCTGGAGACACCGCGTCGGCAACGCCGGAACGCAGGAACTCGGCGGATTCACCATGTCCATTGGCTGGCCGGATGATGAGATCAAGAAGTGGATGACCACACGCATCCCGATGGACAACTATCCCAAGGATTGATCCCGGTCTGAATCGATCAACATGAAGAGGTAAATATTATGGTACTTGAAGATCTTAGAAGAGCAGTATTTGCAGGCGCAGACATGATCATCGAGAGAGAGACGGAGCTTTGCTCTCTGGACGCGTTCGTCGGTGACGGCGACCACGGTGTAACGGTCCGCAAGGGCTATCAGAAAGTCAAATCCTCCATCGAGGAAGATGATCCCAAGACCATGGGCGATCTCATGATGAGCGCCGGAATGGGACTTGCCGACACCGCAGGCGGAGCCATCGGACCGATCCTCGCATCGATGTTCCTGGGATTCGCGTCAGCGATCGCTGGCAAGGAAGAGCTTGGCGTGAAGGATCTGGCTGACATGTTCGCAGCCGGACTCAAGAGGGTCCAGGATCTCGGCGGCGCACAGCCCGGAGACTGCACGATGGTCGACACGCTTTATCCGTTCGTAGAGTCGCTGAAGAATGCGACGACAGACGACGTCAAGGAAGCGCTGGAAGCAGCGGCCGAGAAGGGCTTTGAAGGCTCCGAGGCCACGAGAGACATGATCCCGAAGCTCGGAAGAGCGAGGAACCTTGCGGAGAGAGCCATCGGCTACATCGATGCAGGATCCAGATCCATGTACTACTTCCTGAAGGGCTTCGCGGACAACGCAGTTGCCTGATCAAG
>JAFPHE010000057.1 GCA_017388745.1 Lachnospiraceae bacterium
CGCGCGGACCGGCTATACTCCGCCCAGTTTAATTCATACACATTAGTACTTTAGTATACCACAAGTAGAATAATTGTGCATACCCCTCATGTGCATTTTTATTCGAAAGCGCATTCAGACATAGACCAGATCCCGTATCTTGGCAAACGCAGCTTCTTTAATACCGCTGATCTTTTTGACATCCTCGATCGCTTTAAACGGCCCGTGTGATTCACGATAGGCGATGATGTCCGATGCCTTCTTTTCTCCGATCCCGGGAAGCTTCATCAGTTCCGTTTTATCCGCCGTATTGATATTGATCATGCCCTCATGCGCCGCCGCTTCCCGCTCCGCTGTGTTTGCAGCCTCCAAAAGCGCCTCCTCAAGATAACCTTCGCGCGTGATCGCCATCAGTTCTTCCCGGACTGCCGAGCGGATCAGCGCATCGATCTCCGCCCTGGCAGTATCACTGAGGCCTGTCATTATGGCTCTTCCGGCTGATCCTTCCGTGGCCTGTGCGGCATGATCCGTGTCCCCGGCGGGATCATACAGGACATTTCCTGCCTGTCGTTCCGGCACTTTGTCTTCATCAGAGAGACACACGACCTCCCTGATGCCGTCAGCCGCATCAGCGCCTGCGGATGACGGTCCCTCCCCGCTCATGACATAAAAAGCAGCCGATGCAATGACACCGGCTGCGATAACAGCTGCTTTGACCTTCTTAAGTTTTTCCATCATGATCCCCTGCCGGAGATCACTTATGCTGCATCTGCTATCATATCAGCAGGAACGCGGCTTGGCAACTGTTTTCCGGCATTTCCGGAAAAGCAAACCCCGGAGCGCTTTTGCCCCGGGGAAAAGATCCTTCAGACGATATCGTCGTATACAGGCAGCCCGATCAGTCCAGCTTGGACGTGCAGTGCGGGCAGCGGGTAGCGTTGATATTGATCTTGGTGAAGCAGTACGGGCACTCTTTCTCGGTCGGTGCCTCCTCGACCTCCGGCTCCTTGGCCTTTTTTGCCTCACGAAGCTTGTTGACGTTCTTCACGACAATGAATACGACCAGTGACAGCAGCAGGAAACTGATGACGTCGGTGATGAAGGAACCGTATTTGATCAGCGCGACTTCGCCTGCCTCCTCGACGGTCTTATAATGATTGCCGTCGAGTGCAATGAACAGGTTGCTGAAATCGATTCCGCCGGTAAGCAGGCTGATGATCGGCATGCACAGATTATCCACGAGGGACTTTACGATCGTGGTGAAAGCGCCGCCGATGATCATACCTATTGCCAGGTCGACCATGTTGCCGGTGATAGCAAACTCTTTGAACTCCTGTAAGAACTTTTTCATCAGGGCCTCCTTATCCATTCATACAATACAGTATATGCATATATGAATCATTATAATCACAACAGCTTGTGGTTTCAATAGGATCAGACAGCTTTTTCGAGCAGTTTTGTGAGTTCTTCCACGCTGAATTCGTATTTTTTCCCGCAGAAATGGCACTGCATTTCAATAGGCTTATCCTCAGCGATCATCTCCTCCAGTTCCTTGCGTCCGGTGCTGATCAGCGCCTGTTCGAGCCGTTCTCTCGTACAGCCGCAATAGAAGGAACAGTCATGCTTTTCATTGATCTCAAGATCCAGTTCTCCCAGGATATGTCTCAGGATATCCTCGGGGCTCATACCCCTGTCAAGCATGGCTGTCATGCTGTCGATGCCTTTGAGCCTTGATTCCAGCAGGTCGATGATCTCATCGGATGCCCCCGGCATCAGCTGGATAATGAAGCCGCCTGCCTGCCGGACTGTGTTGTCCTTATTCATAAGAACTCCCAGTGCCACCGAGGACGGCACCTGCTCAGAGTTTGCAAAGTAGTAGGTCAGATCCTCCGCGATCTCACCGGAAACCAGGATCGTTTCCCCGATGTAAGGCTCTTTCAGACCTGTATCCCGGATCACGGAAAGAATACCGAGGTGCAACGCTCCGCCGACATCAAGCTTTCCCCTGCTGTTCGGGGGAAGAATGACGTCCGGATTATGCACGTAGCCCTTGACGTGTCCGTTGTGGTCCGCCGTTACCAGCAGACCCCCGATCGGTCCGTCACAGTTGATCCTCAGTGTCAGAAGATCCGGATCATTCTTCATGTCATAACCCATCATCAGGGCGCCGGTCATCAGACGGCCGAGTGCCGCCGTTGCCACCGGGGAAGTATTGTGCGCCTGTCTGGCAGCCTCCACCGTATTCCTGGTGGTTGCCGCAAATGCTCGTATCATGCCGTCCGCTGCCGTAGCGCGGATCATATAGTCTTTGTTTTCTGCCATGTTTTTCTCCGTATATCATACCGCGGTATCCGGCTCAGGCCGGTCCGCGGCTTCATCTCATCCGAAGTGTCTTTCCGGGCCGCCTGTCAGCTTTTGAGCATCTCTATCTCCTGCTCCGTAAGTCTCCGGTACCCGCCGGGTTCCAGATCCGGATCCAGCGTCAACGGCCCCATCGAAATACGCCTGAGCGCCGTCACATTCCTGCCGACAGCCTGAAACATCCGTTTCACCTGGTGATAACGTCCTTCCCGGATCGTGATCAAAAGGCTCTGCCCCGTAAGCATATTGATCTCGCACGGAAGCGTCGGCTTCGCGTCGCCGATATCGATGCCCGCCATGATGCGTTCCGCATCCGCCTCCTCAAGCCTGCCGTCCAGCTCGACATAATAGGTCTTATCGACATGCTTTTTCGGGGAAAGCATCCGGTGTGCCAGGTCGCCGTCATTGGTGATGATCAGCAGGCCCTCCGTATCCTTATCGAGCCTTCCGACCGGGAACAGATCTCCGCGGACTTTGTCGGTGATAAGATCCGTCACACAGGTCTGGCTCTTATCCCTTAGATCTTTTGTCGCCGAGATCACACCCTGCGGTTTATTGAGCATAAAATACTCCACCGTCTCGAAACGGACCGCCGTTTCATCGAGCATTACCAGGTCGGCCCCTTCCTTTACCTTATAACCGGGGTCTGTCACGATGGTACTGTTCACTGAAACTCTGCGGCCCGCAATGATCTTCTTTACTTCGCTGCGGGTGCCCTTTCCGGCCTCCGCAAGATATCTGTCCAGTCTCATAAATGAATCGTTCAGATGTTCTGCTTTCTCCTGTAAGTACAGAAACTGAAGTGTATGCCTTCATGCTCCTGCATTTCCCCTTCTTCCGTCCGCTCCCACTCTGCCATAGCATCAAGATCCGGGAACCAGGAATCCGCTTCCCTGCCCTGTTCCTGCCGGTAATCGTTGATCGTGACCAGACAGGTGTCGCAATACGGAAGGAGCTTTTTGTAAATACTTGCGCCGCCGATGACGTAGACGTCCGGAAACCCGGTCCGGTCTGACTGCCCGGTCTGCCCCAGCAGTTCCGTCAGCGCAGTCTCCGAAGGCACGGTAATAAGTACCGTGCCGGGATCCTCGCCCGCCGTAAGGGCATCCGCCCGCCGCTTCATCAATTGCAGGAATTCATCTGCCGTCGGCAGGCTGAGATACGCGTCAGCAGCCTCCTTTGATGTTTCGGGGATCCTGCTTTCATCCCGGGTCAGGACGATGTTGACACGGTTCTTTAAAGGCCGTCCGCCGGGAAAGCTCTCCAGGGTCTTGCGGCCCATGACGACGACCGCGCCGGCAGTTGTCTTCCGGAAGTACTTCATATCTTCCGGGATATACACCAGCAGGTCGCCGTTTCTTCCGATCGCCCAATCACGGTTGACGTTGACGATCGCCTTCATCATGCCGCATTCCGGCACAGCCTGTCTGTTCGCGCGGCGGGAATCTGATCCGCTTTCAGTCATAACACGCTCCGTCATACTGCGATCGGGATGTTTTTGATCTGCGGGCCGTACTGATAGTTCTCCAGCCATACATCATCCGGCGTAAAGTCATAAAAATCCTTTACCTCAGGATTGAGATGGAAAGTCGGTGCCGGATACGGTTCCCGTCTGATCAGTTCTTCGATCAGCGGCACATGCCTGTCATAAATGTGCGCATCCGCGATCATATGGACCAGCTCACCGGCTTCCATGCCGCAGACCTGCGCGATCATATGCACAAGCACTGCATACTGCACGACGTTCCAGTTATTGGCAGCAAGTACGTCCTGACTGCGCTGGTTCAGTATTGCGTTAAGAACCAGCTTTCCTGTCTCATGGTTCTTCGTGCAGTTGAAGGTCATACTGTAAGCGCAGGGGTAAAGATGCATCTCGCTGAGATCCTGGAAATTATAGATGTTTGTCATGATGCGCCGGCTGTAGGGATTATGTTTCAGATCCCAGATCACACGGTCCACCATGTCAAACATGCCTTCCTTATATTTGTGCTTGACGGACATCTGATAGCCGTAAGCCTTTCCGATACTTCCGTCTTCATCTGCCCATTCGTCCCAGATATGGCTGCCCAGATCATGGATGTTGTTGGACTTTTTCTGCCAGATCCAGAGCAGTTCATCCGTGGCTGATTTGATCGCCGTCCGGCGGAGCGTCATGATCGGAAACTCTTTCCTTAAGTCATAACGGTTACAGACGCCGAACTTTTTGATCGTATATGCAGGCGTTCCGTCTTCCCAGTGCGGGCGGACCAGTTCACCCGAGGTGTCCTGACCGCCGTCCAGGATCTCCCTGCACATCTTTATAAATACATCATCAGCATATGCCATTTGTTTTCCTCCGAATATTCAGCCCGGCTCTCAGACTGTCCCGCAGACGCACGGACGTTTGATCCGCTACGAGCCGCTCAGTACCTGATCAGGCAAAAAATATCTGCTCTCTCGTGATCTCCTTCAGTGACGATACGCCGCACATCTTCATGGTATCGCGAAGTTCAGCGCCGAATTTCTCCGTGACGAGCTCCACGCCTTCCGCTCCGCCGCCATAGACCGCAGTCACATAAGGTCTTGCAATGATGACCGCGTCCGCGCCGACAGCCAGTGCCTTAAACACGTCCACACCGGTGCGGATGCCGCCGTCCACTATGATCTTCATGCTGCCGCCGACAGCCTCGACGATCGCCGGAAGCACTTCCGCCGTTGCCGGGCACTGGTCGAGCACTCTGCCTCCGTGATTGGATACGACGATGCCTGCCGCGCCGGCTTCCTGCGCCTTCAGCGCTCCCTTGACAGTCATGACGCCCTTGACGATAAACGGAATACCGAGGCTCTCAACGATCTCTTTCAGTTCCGCCACCGTCTTGCTGCCTGCCGGCGGTGTCAGGTTTGCCAGGAACGGGAGTCCCGCAGCGTCAATATCCATAGCAGCGGCAAATGCGCCTGATTCCTTAACGAGACGGTATTTTTCCTTCAATGTCTCCGGATCCCACGGTTTGATCGTCGGTACACCGATACCGCCGTTTTCCCTGATTGCAGCTGATGCAGACTTCATGACCTCCGGGTTGACACCGTCTCCCGTAAATGCCGCGATGCCCGCTTTTGCACATGCCGCAACAAGGATGTCATTATACTGAGTGTCATTCAGCGAATCACCGTAATGTAAGTGCACCGCACCGACCGGACCGGCAAAGATCGGATACCTGAAGCTCTTTCCGAAGAGTTCAAGCGTTGTGTCGGGTTTTTTATTTTCAGAGATCGTGTCCAGACAAACACGAATATTTTTCCATGCTTCGAAGTTGCGGATCGCAACATCGCCGGTCCCCTTGGCTCCCGGACCCGGGACCGTGTTGCCGCAGGCACGTCCGTTGCATACCGGACAGGCCCTGCAGTACGGGCCGATGGTTTTTCTGGCGTTCTCAAGCATTTCCTGGTAAGTCATCATTATCCTCCTTTAAAAAGCCAAAAGAGATATCATCGCTGCCCTTTTCCGGGCACAGAACGATCAGCATTGCTCCCTATCAACTTTATATGTATTTCACTCAAAATGCAAGTCTATCCGGTAAGAAGCTTTCCGTATCCTGTGATCGGCTGAATTTTTAGTTGACAACCATTGAAATTGTGCTATAATGTCTTTTGCGTCTGTTAAGACCATGCGCTAGTAGCTCAATTGGATAGAGCGTTCGGCTACGGACCGAAAGGTTGGGGGTTCGAGCCCTCTCTGGCGCAGTAAAAAAGCTGTCATACATCGGTATGGCAGCTTTTTCGTATTATCATTTCTTTTCTTATTCTGCAGCTTTCGGGCTGAGTCCCAGTTTATTCCAAGTCTCCGGGCTGAGTACCCTGAGAGAATCGATGACGACCACGCAGTCCTCGTTGACATTCTGCATCACTGTGATCATCTTGTCCTTCGGGATCGCCACACATCCGCCGGTATACGGCTTGATCGGTCCGAGGCAATGCAGGAAGATCGCGGAACCGTTTCCGGGCGTTCCTTCCGCATTGTAGCTGATATTCAGACAGTACTGGTATTCATTCGTATAATCCACGATATGCTCGCTGTCATCCGTATTGAGATCCGGCAGATCCGCTATGCTTACCATCTCATTGTAATGATATCCTTTTCTCTGATCTCCGGACCAGTAGCTGTCGTCGTCCACCTGATGATAGGGAAGCGCACATCCCGGATCTTCCGCGATACCGAATGCATAGTTGAAGCCGAACGTTCCGACCGGGGTCAGCGCGTCACCTTCCCTGGTCTTGCCGAGACCGTATTTACCGATGAAACCGGGTGTCGTTATGATCTGTCTCCAGACGCCGTCTTCATCCTTTTCATGCATGCTGATATAGGCTGTCGTTTCTCCGACACCTGCAACGACAAACAGCTGTTCGGCATCTTCAGCCGCCTCAAGCTTTGTGATCCATTCCGGTGATTCTTCCCGTACTTCCCGTGCTTCTTTGGTAAACTCGAGCCATTCGTCGCCGGACTGCAGCATCAGATGATCCCCCTCAATGTCGTATTCACAGACATTCGTGGGATCTGTGCGGTCTGTCAGCATATAGCTGCCCCAGTAGACTTCGATATCATCCTGAATGCTGATCGTGCCTGTATGATCTTCGTTTA
>JAFPHE010000058.1 GCA_017388745.1 Lachnospiraceae bacterium
CACTGCGGATAACGGTCTGCTGACCACGATCGCTGCAGTCCCGCCCGGATCCTGCAGCGGTGAGGTTCCCGTTCAGTATGCGCTCGAAGGAAGTGTCTTTGTTGCGGGTGCGGCGATCCAGTGGCTTCGTGACGAACTGCAGATCTTAAAGAGCGCGCCGGAATCCGAAAAGTACTGCCGCGAAGTCCCGGATGCTGCGGGTGTTTACGTCGTGCCTGCATTTACCGGCATGGGGGCTCCGTACTGGAACGCTTATGCCAAGGGCAGCATCTTCGGCCTGACACGCGGCGCGACAAGAGCTCACCTGATCAGGGCTACGGTCGAGTCCCTGGCTTATCAGACGGAAGATCTCCTGCAGGCCATGCGTGACGCTTCGGGGATAGATATCCGTGCACTCCAGGTGGATGGCGGCGCAGCTGCCAATGATTTCCTGATGCAATTCCAGTCGGATATCTCAGATGCGAAGATCATCCGCCCGGGCTGTATCGAGACGACCGCACTGGGCGCGGCCTATCTTGCCGGACTCGCCGCGGGATACTGGAAAGATACGGAAGATGTCCTTAAAAACCGTACGATCGACAGGATATTTGAACCTGAGATCGGCAAAGCAAAAAGAGATGAACTTCTTGGCGGCTGGAAACGTGCCGTGAGGGCTGCGCTCGCCTGGGCGGAGGACTAAATCTTTTGTTTACAAGGTTTTGAATAAATGCTATAATTATGACCCGTAAGCAGCGTCACGGCTTGATTTAAAGCAGTGTGAAGGCTTCTTGCGGACGCGCCGGTGTGGCGGAATGGCAGACGCACATGACTCAAAATCATGCGGGAAACCATGCGGGTTCGAGTCCCGCCACCGGCAGTGATCGATCGTTAAAGGAATGGCTGTGAATCCGGCCATTCCTTTTTATCTTATCTCAGATGACTTTGAGGGCGACTGGTGGTAAAATTATCATAAATGCTAAAAGATAAGGAGGGGCCTGACCATTATGATGCGGACGAACGACCAGCAGCTTTTTTATGGTGACAACGGAACAGGCATCGTTCTGATCCACGGTGTAACATCCGGATGTGCGCAGATGGTACCGCTCGGGAAGATGCTGAACGACTACGGCTACAGTGTCCATTGCGTCAATATTGCCGGACACGGGACTTATCCGCAGGAGCTTTTGAGGACTTCCTGGGAGGATGCTATTGATAAAGCATGGTACGATTATGACCAGATGAAGGCCCATTATGACAAGGTCTGGATCGGCGGGCTGTCCATGGGAGCCTGTCTTTCACTGGCACTGGCTTCAAGAAGGAACGACGTGGATGGCGTGATCTCGATATCTGCGCCGATGTGGCTGGATCCTTCCTGCTTTATCATGGGAGAGTATCCTGCGGATCAGATCTTTTTCCATCGCGACATGGCCGGAAAGGAAGGAACGGCGAAACAGTACCATATCCACTATGAAGACATACCGGTCAGGGTCTTCGGGGAACTGAAAGGCCTGGCAGCATACCTCAATGAACCCGGCGTGCTGGAACGGGTCAGCTGTCCGACCTTTATCGCACAGGCAAAGGATGACAACATTGCCGTGCCGGCAAGCGGTCCTGAAATCTACAGAAGGATCTCCTCGTCAGACAAATATCTCTATGAACCTGAAACAGCCGGTCATAACATGTGCATGAATGAAGGCCGTTACGGCCTGATGCAGAGCCTTGTCGGCTGGCTCGACCCGATGGACGGTATATTAAAATAAACTATGGAACAGTATCTTGTGATCGACCTGGAGTTCTGCAGAACAGACAGGTATCTTGGAAAACTCAATAAGTATTATGTGCCGCACGAAGTGATCCAGATCGGTGCGGTGATATTGAACGAGGACAATGAAGTCGTTGACCGTTTCCGGTCTTTCGTGCATCCGATGTACGGCAAGCTTGATGCGAAAGTATCGGAGCTGACAGGCATAACGGAAGAGGATCTTAAGGAAGCGCCGCTTTTAAGGCCGGCACTTGCTGCGATGTCTGAATGGATGGGAGACCGGAAGCTGATCGCTGCCTCCTGGAGCGACACGGACTACCGCCAGCTGTCCGATGAGATGGACCAGAAACACATCCATAACCGCCGGATCGAGAGACTGTTTGACGGGTGGGTCGATCTGCAGAAGGCCTATACCAGGATGGTTGGATCCAGTCAGGCGATCTCCCTGGAGAAAGCCATGATCGCTGCGCAGGTGGAGGTGGACGGGCGGCTGCATGACGGTGCTGTGGATGCTTTCAACACTGCAAAGCTCATCAGTTCCATAAGGCAGCAGGAAGACGCCAACATCGAGATCAGACCGATTCATGAGGAAAACAGCTACGGCGAGGATATGGGGTTTACCCTCGGTTCGGCGTTTGCCGGGCTGAACTGGAATAAGGATAACAGTGACTGATCAGAGAGGGATTTTAGATGAGAAAGACGATACTGGTCACAGGCGGAGCAACCGGCATAGGGAAGGCCTGCGCCGAGCGGATGGCAAAAAAAGGATATGATGTCCTGATCACATACAAACGTTCGGAAGGACCTGCGCAGGATCTGCGGAAAGAGCTGGAAGGATACGGTGTCCGCTGTGAGATCTTTAAAGTCAATGTTGCCGATGAAGATGAAGTGAAATCACTGTTCACGTATTGCCGGGAAAAGTTCGGCAGGCTCGACGCGCTTGTGAATTCTGCGGGACTGACCCGGTTCATACCGTTCCCGGACCTCGATGCGGTCACGACGGAAGTCTGGGAGGAACTGCTTCAGACCAACCTGATGGGCACTTTCTTTTGCTGCCGCGAAGCGGCAAAGCTTATGAATGAGGGCGAAGGCGGGGTCATGGTCAATGTTGCCTCCCTCGCAGGCATGCGTGTGAGCGGAAGCTCGCTTCCGTACGGCGTTTCCAAGGCGGGGGTCATCATGATGACCAAGAGCCTTGCGATGACCCTTGCACCGAAGATCCGCGTAAACTCCGTTTCCCCGGGCATGGTAGCCGGAACAGCATGGTACCGTGACCGGACCGGCTTTGACGTGGATGCCCATAACGCGCGCCAGGCGGAGGAGATCCCTGTCGGACGGGTGGCAACGGCAGAAGATGTGGCGGATACGGTGTGTTTCCTGCTTTCCGATGAAGGCGGCTATCTTACCGGAGTCAATATCCCCGTCGACGGCGGCCGCGGCGAGCGTATGCCGTAAGACGACTTTCAATACTATGAGGATCGGGAGTGTATCATGACAGTGATCGGGCGGAGCGGAAAACAGTACAGAAACCGGCAGATGGGAAAAGCCTTATGGTTTGCAGCTGTATTTTCGGCTGCGCTGCTGACGCTGCCTTCCGGCTGTTACGCGGCTGATAAATCCAACGGCCCGGGTCCGGCGGTCACGATCCTCTGGTCCCCGGAGATAAGGTCTGCCGCCAGAGAACCGGAGACAGAAAGGAATACAATGTCGGAAACAGAGGTAAATGCCATGTTTTATACATCTGAGATCACGGATGAGATTTTTGCGCGCATCAAAGGAAGATCTTATAAGGATAATTGTACGGTCCCGCTTTCGGATCTCCGCTATCTCCATCTTCTTCATAAGGATATCAACGGTGTTATACATGAGGGCGAGATGATCTGCAGCGCAAAGATCGCGGAAGATGTGCTTGCGATATTCCGGGAGCTCTATGATGCGGGCTACCCGATCGAAAAAGTGCGTCTGGTCGACGAGTACGACGCGGATGATGAACGATCCATGGCGGACAACAACTGTTCCAGCTTCAACTACCGCACAGTATCATATACGACGAAGCTTTCGAATCATGCTCTGGGGCTTGCGGTGGACATTAACCCGCTTTATAACCCCTATATCAAGACACTGAACGGTAAGCCGCATGTGGAACCTGCCAATGCCGTGCCGTACACGGACCGTGCTGCGGAGTACCCGTACAAGCTGACGGAAGGAGACCTTTGTTACAGACTTTTCACAGAACACGGCTTTACCTGGGGAGGGCACTGGCAGAGCTGTAAGGACTATCAGCATTTTGAAAAAGTTACGGACTGACAGAGCGTTCTGATCCGCTTGCAAATCGCGGGAGCTCTGCTACAATAGACGCATGGACTGTATCGAGTTTAACGGAAAAATCAATGCCTACCTTAAGGATGAACTGACAGACGAGGAGCTGAATGAATTTCTGCTTCATCTGCGAAGCTGTCCCAAATGCAACGAAGAACTGGAGATCAACTATATCGTCAGCGAGGGCATAGAACGCCTCGACCGCAAAAAAGCGGATTATAACCTTTCCGCAGCGTATGAAAAGGCGAAGGATGACAGCCGCCGCTATATCGCCGGACGGAAAAGCATGATCCGTTTAAGCTATGTCGTAGGTACGGTAATGTTCTGGATGCTGGGGATCACGGTCTTCGTCTTTTTCAGGATCCTGATCCTGGGATCATAGCTCAGAAAGAAAGGAAACAAAAGCAAGATGGAAAAGCTGCTATTGATCGACGGGCATTCGATCCTGTCCAGAGCTTATTACGGAATCCCACTGCTGTCCACGGCAAACGGTACCCATACCAATGCCGTGTACGGCTTTTTAAATATACTCTTCAAATGCATCGATGAGGAAAAAGCGGACTATCTTGCGGTGGCATTTGATCTTGAACGTCAGAAACTGAAGAGGACTAAGCTGTATCCCGAGTATAAAGGCACACGGAGACCGATGCCCGGAGAGCTTCTCGAACAGGTGCCCATCATCCAGCGGGTGCTTTCCGCGATGAAGATACCGATCCTGACTCTGGAAGGCTACGAGGCGGACGATATCCTCGGAACGATCGCAAAGAGGGCTCAGGCGGACGGCTATGACGTGACGATCGTATCCGGAGACCGTGACCTGCTGCAGCTTGCAGATGAACGGATCAAGCTCTGCCTTCCCAAGACCTCAAAGGGAAGGACTGAAGTCTTTAATTACTATCCCGATGATGTGCTCAGAGAGTATCTGGTCACACCGAAGGAATTTATCGACCTGAAGGCGCTGATGGGCGACACTTCCGACAACATTCCGGGACTGCCGGGTGTAGGGGAGAAGACGGCGACAGACATCATCGTCAGCTTCCATTCGATCGAAAATGCAAAAGAACATGCGGACGAAGTGCGGCCGCCGAGAGCGCAGAAGGCTTTGAAGGAACATTACGATCTGGCAGTGCTTTCTAAGCAACTTGCAACGATAGATGTCAGTGTTCCCATTGAAGCAGATCCGAAGGCCTGCCGTACATCATCCGTCTACACGGCTGAAGCTGTGGATATCCTCCGTGAACTGGAACTGAAGACGCTTGTCAACCGCTTCTTAAAGTACCGCGAGGAGCATCCGGAACTTGCGGACGGCAGCGACATCCGTCCCGCAGCGGAACTGATCGATATGAAGACGGTCAAGCTTGTGACCGATCCCTTTATGGCGGGGATCGCCTTTAAGGACGCATCGGACGAAGAACTGCTCGGTTTTTATGTCACGGGCAGGCTGCCTGCAGAGGGTTCAGGAGACACTGAGGGGCGGCTTGCCGCATCACTGACGCTTGCGCGCGACAGGAGCTTTGTCATCGTCTCGGGTCCGGATTATCCCGCAGACAGGATGAAGGCAGATCTTGAGAAACTTCTCGGCGTCCTGACAGGAAGCAATGCCCGTATCGTTACGATGGGTCTGAAGGACGAGCTGAAGCTTCTGAATATTCCGGCCAACGGCAGTATAGAAGATCATGCGATCGCGCAGTATGTTATCGATCCGAACCGCAGTTCCTATGAGTATGACGACCTCGCAAGAGACCTCCTCGGCATCCAGTCGGAAGGAAGACAGGAACTGATCGGAAAGCTTGCCCCGGCGGATGCGGCATCAAAGCTTTCGGCAGCCGCAAAAGACGGAGAAGAAAGGGACCGGCTCTTTAAATACTTCGCCCTGCAGGCATTCGTGCCTTTCATGGCAGCAGGTCCCGTTGAGAGAAAGCTGAAAGAACAGGGTAGTTACGAACTTTATAAGACCATCGAGATGCCGCTCGTCTATGCCCTCAACAACATGGAAAAGGCAGGCATCCTGGTGGACAGGCAGGCGCTGGAGAATTACGCCGCTCTTTTGAAAGAGCAGATCGACACGCTGACGAAAGAGATCCACGAGATGGCAGGGGAGCCGTTCAATATCAACTCGACCCAGCAGCTCGGCATCATTCTTTTCGAAAAGCTCGGCATCAGCGGCGGAAAGAAGACAAAGACAGGCTATTCCACTGCGGCAGATGTACTGGAAAAGATCGCGGATCAGCATGAGATCGTGCCGAAGATCCTCCGTTACCGCGCGATCACAAAGCTTTACTCCACATACGCGTACGGACTTACGGAATACATCGCTCCGGATGGGCGGATCCACGGTACCTTCAACCAGACGATCGCGGCGACAGGCCGCATCAGTTCAACGGAGCCCAATCTCCAGAACATTCCGGTGCGCACGGCAGAGGGCAAGGAGATCCGCAGGGTATTCGTACCGCAGGAAGGATATACATTTGTGGATGCGGATTACAGCCAGGTGGAGCTCAGAATCCTTGCCGCGCTTTCCGGGGACGAAAAACTGATCGCGGCTTACCGCGATGCTGTCGACGTCCACACTCTGACGGCTTCGGAAGTCTTCCATGTTCCGGTGGACGAGGTCACTCCCGAGATGCGCCGTAATGCCAAGGCTGTCAATTTCGGCATCGTATACGGTATTTCGGCATTCGGACTCGGCGAAGGACTTTCCATCAGCCGCAAGGAAGCCAACGAATATATCAACAAATACTTTGAGAGTTACCCGAAGGTCAGGGAATATCTCGAATCGTCCGTCGCTCATGCGAAAGAAAACGGCTATGTTACGACTTACTTCGGCCGTATCCGCCCGATCCCGGAGCTGAAATCCTCCAATTTCATGCAGCGGAGCTTTGGCGAACGTATTGCCATGAACAGTCCGATCCAGGGCACGGCGGCAGATATCATGAAGATCGCAATGAACCGTGTGGATGAGGCACTGAAAGACATGAGATCCCGTATCGTCCTGCAGGTCCACGATGAACTGCTGATCGAAACGGCGGAAGACGAACTTGAAAAAGTCATGGCGCTTGTCAAAGACTGCATGGAGCATGCGGCTGATCTGCCGGTCAGCCTGAGCGTGGAAGTAAAGAGCGGTGCCACCTGGTACGACTGCCACTGATATGCAGCCTGACTGCCGGCAGTCTGCAATGAAAGCAGCAGATGCGGGCATACAATGTTATCGTTACATTGAAAAAGGATACAGGATAAACGAAGTATGGACATTATCAGACCGGAGATGCTGACAGGGGAGATCACACGCTGGGATCTCCTGCCGCTTTCCTTTTTAAAAAAATCTGCTTACACAGGTTCAAAAGGAGCGCTGCGCTACCGTATTGAGAAAGCTGTGGAAGAGATCCCCTCAGGCGCAGACGCATCCGGAGAGCCACAGGTTAAAGAGATTACGTTGCTCAGAGTCTCCACATGGAACGGTCCCAACGCATTCGACTTAACGCCTGCGGAAGAGATCCGGCAGAAGGATTTTGATTTTACGGATGAGGCGCTTTACAATGACATCGTCAGCTATCTCAACGAGCAGAGAAAAATGACGCAGTCAGTCTGAACATTGAATTTTTGAGGAAACAGATATGGTTTTAGGGATCACGGGAGGTATCGGCAGCGGCAAAAGCGTGGTTGCCGACATCCTTTCCCGGCAATACGGATACAGGGTGCTGTCCACGGATGACATAGCCAAAGAGCTCGAAAAGCCGGGACATGCGGTATATGACGAGCTTGTTGAAGCATTCGGCAGAGGGATACTGCAGGATGAAGGCCTGTCACAGGAAGAAAGACCGGCAGTTGCCTGCAGACCGATCGATAAAGTGAAGTTCGGTGCGCTGATCTATTCGGACCCCGCCGTAATGGAACGCGCTGAAGGGATCATCCATCCCGCGACCTGGGGTTATGTGGAGGATGAGATCGCCGCGCATCCGGACGAGGACATCGCAGTCGAATCAGCGCTTCCGTGTGAGCGCTACCGCAGGATGTGCGATGAGATCTGGTATGTCTATGCGGATGAGGAGACCCGGATCCGCAGACTGATGGAAACGCGCGGCTATCCGGAAGAAAAATGCCGGAGCATCCTCGCGGAACAGATCACCGATGAGGAGTTTATCGCCTACGCGGATTATATCGTGGAAAACGGGGGAAGCATTGAGGATACTGCCGCGCGGATCAGGGAACTTGCGGTGGAACGCTCATGAAAATGGTGAGCCTCGCAAGCGGCAGCAAGGGAAACTGTACGCTGATCCGCACCGATGACGCATGTATCCTGGTGGACTGCGGGATCTCGGCAAGACGGACGGAAGAAGCGCTTCGGGCAGTGGGGCTGAGCCTGAGAGATGTTGACGCTCTGTTGCTGACCCATGAGCATATCGACCATATCCGGGGCGTGAAGCGTCTGATGTCAGCCTATGATATTCCGGTTTATGCGACTGAAGGAACACTGAAGAACCTGGCAAGGATCACCGGAGACGAATACTTTAACTATGCGGGCCGTGACCGGATGGAGATGATCCATGCGGACCGGGAGTTTCAGATCGGTTCGGTCTCGATCCTGCCGTTTGCCACTTACCATGACGTGGCGGAACCCTGCGGCTACCGTTTCGAGATCAGCCAGCAGCAAAATGATCTCAGACGCCATGTAAGCCTGGCGGTGATGACGGACTGCGGCCATTATGATGATTACATCGCAGATCATCTGATGTACCTCGATGCCATGCTGCTCGAGTCCAACCACGACCGCGGTATGCTCGCGAACGGTCCATATCCGATGTATCTCAAACGCAGGATCATGTCGAGTGAAGGGCACTTAAGCAATCATGCAGCCGGGCAGCTTCTTACGGAGATCCTGTCTCCCAAGCTGACAAGCGTGCTTCTCGGACATCTGAGTCAGGAAAACAACACCCATCAGCGGGCGCTCGGGACAGTGAGAGACGAGCTGGCAGCCGCTTTCGGAGATGCTGCGGCGGACCGGATCGACCTGAACGTCGCACCTCAGGACGGGCTGAGCAAGCTTATCGAACTGTAAGTCGCGTATTATGCACACAGAATATAGACAGCTATAACATCATTGCGGACAGTGCTTCATAAAACGGCACTGTCCGTTTCTTATCTGCGTTTTTAAAAAGACCTCATTGATTTTTCCGATAGGGTCTGATAAAATTGACTGATAATTTTTCTTTTCGGGCTTTTGACAAAGCCTGTTAAGAAAAGAAAAGAGGAGTTTTATATGGAGAATTTAGTTGCCAGAATTGAAGAGATCAATACGATCGTCAACAATTTCGCCTGGGGCCCTGTTATGCTGATCCTGCTGGTGGGTACCGGCATTTATCTGACTGTCCGCACAGGCTGCGTACAGCTGACCAAGTTCGGATTCAGTATGCGTCACACGGTCGGCACGCTTTTTTCCGGAAGCAGCAGGGATCACGGTGAAAACCTGTCCCCCTTCCAGGCAGTTACGACCGCTCTGGCTGGAACGGTCGGAACAGGAAATATTGCCGGCGTTACCGGTGCGATCTTCACGGGCGGACCGGGAGCAGTGTTCTGGATGTGGTTTTCCGCATTTTTCGGAATGTTCACCAAGTTTGCGGAGATCGCCCTTGCGATCAAATACCGTGAAGTAGATGAGAACGGCGTGCATCACGGCGGCCCGATGTATTACATCAAGAACGGTCTCGGCAGCGGCTGGGGCTGGCTCGCTGCGATCTTCGCGTTCATCGGAGGACTGGCTTCTTTCGGCATCGGCAACATTGCCCAGAGCAATGAGATCGCAGGCGCCATGCTCGATATCTTCCACATCGGACCGGTCTGGACCGGCATCCTTCTTGCGTTTATCGTTGCCATTGTTATCCTCGGCGGCGTCAAGCGTATCGGTACGGTCACTTCCTATCTGGTGCCGTTTATGTCGATCTTTTATGTACTTGCCGGTATTTTCATGATCATTACCCATATCCCGCAGATCCCGGGTGTTCTCTGGCTGATCGTCAAGGAGGCTTTCAGCTTCCGTGCCGTCGGCGGCGGCGTCTTCGGTTATGCGATCATGCTTGCGATGCGCCAGGGCTGTGCGCGAGGCGTTTTCTCCAATGAGGCAGGTCTCGGTTCCGCGCCGATCGCGCATGCGGCTTCTTCAACGGATGAACCCTGTGAGCAGGCGATGTGGGGCATCTTTGAAGTCTTCGTGGATACGATCGTCATCTGCTCCATCACATCACTTGCAGTCCTTCTGTCCGGCGTGTATACAGGTTCTCTTGCGGACTATACATCCAAGGGAGCAGCGGCAGCGGCAGCATTCAATTCGATGCTTCCCGGATCCATCGGCGGTTTCATTATCGAAGTCAGCCTGATCTTCTTCGCACTGTCCACGATCCTCGGATGGAGCTATTACGGGGCAAGCTGCTGGGAGTATCTGACCCACAACAAGACTTTTGTCATGGTCTACAAGGTCATTTTCTCCTTCGTATGCATCATCGGCGCAGTCGGATCCGGCCAGCTGGTCTGGGACATCTCCGATACCTTAAACGGTTTGATGGCGATCCCGAACCTGATCGCGCTGCTGCTTCTGTCCGGTGTTATCATCTCGATGACAAAGGAATACTTTGAAAACAACATAGATTGAGACAACAGAATACTTAAAGAAATCATCAAAAGATGGGCGGCAGGCTTTCTGTCGCTCATCTTTTCGGTTATAATGTGCTGTAAGAGGCAGAAGCCGGAGTTCATATCAGGAATGAACGGTCCGGCAGCAGACTCTTCAGATCAGTTGTAATGGTGCTGTCATGCTATTTAATATTCTTGTAAAACAGATCATGGTGATGACGCTGCTCACGGCGCTAGGACTTATTTTGAGCAGGAAGCGGATGCTGAGCGAGAGCAGTACGAAAGAACTCGGCACGATCCTGCTCAGGGTCGTCATTCCATGCATCATCATCAAATCCTGC
>JAFPHE010000059.1 GCA_017388745.1 Lachnospiraceae bacterium
AGGAAACTTAAATCCTGCTTCAGCTCCTCATCGTCCTTGTCCTGCCGGTAGACCTTTAAGAACCCGTCAAATTTGAGCTTAGATCCGGCTGCGGTAAAGACATGGCTGTCCTTTACGAGTCGGACTGTCGTCTGGGCATAGACTGCCGAATTCATACGGCTTGCAACAAAGCGCTTCCATATCAGCTGGTAAAGGCGGAACTCATCATTCGCGAGCTTTTCCTTCAGCTTTGCAGGTGTCTCCGTGATTTCCGTCGGACGGATGGCCTCATGCGCATCCTGGACGTTGCCGCCGGTCTTGCCTGCAGCGGAACGGTGGGAAACATAGCCGTCGCCATATTCCGCGGCGATGTAGTTCTTTGCGGCTGCGACGGCCGCATCGCTGACACGGATGGAATCGGTACGAAGATAGGTGATCCGTCCGTCTTCATAAAGCTTCTGTGCGATCCTCATGGTCTGCTGTGTGGACAGATTGAGGCTTCTCGAAGCTTCCTGCTGAAGCGTGGAGGTCGTAAACGGCCAGGGTGCATTCTTGATGCGGTCCATGTCCTTTACCTCTGCAACGGAAATGTCCTTATCCTTTACGTCATTGACGACCGCTTCCGCTTCTGCCGCAGTGCGCAGCGTCTTCTTTCTTCCGTTTTCCCCGTAATACTGCGCCTTTACGTTCTTTGCCCCGTGTTTGATCAGCGCATCAACGGTATGGTACTCCTGAGGTATGAACGCGGCGATCTCCGCATCCCTGTCGCAAACCATGCGAAGGGCGACCGACTGTACGCGTCCTGCCGAAAGTCCTCTTTTTATTTTCTCCCAGAGCAGCGGGCTGATGGAATAACCGACGATGCGGTCGATCACGCGGCGTCCCTGCTGCGCGTCGACCAGGTTCATATCGATCGCCCTGGGATGTTTGATCGCGTCCGTCACCGCTTCCTTCGTGATCTCGTTGAATGTGATGCGGTAGACTTTGCGTTTCGGATCATCAAGCCCAAGCGCGCTCTTCAGATGCCAGCTGATTGCTTCTCCCTCACGGTCAGGGTCCGTTGCGAGATAGATCTTGTCAGCTTTGGCCGCTTCCTTTTTAAGAGCGGCGATCAGATCTCCCTTGCCCCGGATCGTGATATACTTCGGTTCAAATCCGTTTTCGAGGTCGATGCCCATCGTGGATTTCGGAAGATCCCGCACATGTCCCATGGAAGCATCTACCGTATAGTTCGTCCCGAGGAACTTTTTTATTGTTTTCATTTTCGCCGGTGACTCGACGATTACCAGATTTTTTGCCATTCCAGATTACCTTTCAAATCAGCTGACAGCCAAACTGTCATCAACTAATGAAATCTCTTACTATAAATTCTCGTTATTGTCAAATCAATTTTCCAAAAAACTTGTTCGGATTTTTAAAAAAAGCTTTTCTTCATTGCATAAAATGACTATAATTCGTTTTGTTTTAAGCCGTCAAAACAGAGTTTTAAGGAGTTTGACATGAGTGAAAAAAATATAACTTTCCACAGAAAACTGATCATACCCAAAGATCTGAAGGAAATGTTCCCCCTGACGGAGGACCTCCGCCTGATGAAAGAAGGCAGGGACGAGGTCGTCAAAGATATCGTCGAAGGCCGCGACAAGCGCATGCTGCTGGTCATCGGTCCCTGTTCCGCAGACCGGGAGGATGCCGTCCTCGATTACATGACCCGGATGGCAAAGGTCCAGGAAAAAGTCCGTGACGTCATTTTTATCGTACCGAGAGTCTACACCAACAAACCGAGGACCGTCGGCAAAGGATACAAAGGGATCCTGCACCAGCCCGATGCCGATAAAGCACCGGACCTTCTGAAAGGCATCATCACGATCCGTGAGATGGACTTAAAGATCATGCGTGAGACCGGATTTACCTGTGCGGATGAGATCCTCTACCCGGAGACTTACCGCTTTATCTCGGACCTGCTCTCTTACGTGGCGATCGGCGCCCGTTCCGTCGAGGACCAGGAGCACCGCATGATCGCAAGCGGCCTCGACATCCCGGTCGGCATGAAAAACCCGACGAGCGGCAACTTAAGCGTCATGCTCAATTCCATCGTCGCCGCACAGAACGAACAGTCGTTTATCTACCGCAACTGGGAAGTCTCCACCAAAGGCAACCCGCTGGCGCATGCGATCCTGCGCGGCTATGAGAACCAGTATGGAAAGACCTTCCCGAACTATCATTATGAAGATATCCGTCATCTGCTCACCCTGTACCAGGAGCGCGGTCTGGAGAATCCGACGGTCATCGTCGACTGCAATCACGCGAACTCCGGCAAGAAATATCTTGAACAGATCCGGATCAGTAAGGATATCCTGTATTCACGCCACAGTTCCGAGGATATCCGGCACTTTGTCAAAGGCCTCATGATCGAAAGCTATCTGGAAGACGGCAACCAGTCCGAACATGAGCACTGCTACGGCAAGTCCATCACGGATCCCTGCATCGGATGGGACAAGACGGAAAAACTCATCTATGATCTCGCGGAACAGTGGGACATGTAACAGAAATAACCATGAATCCGTGCGCGTATTACCTGCATCTCCGGTAATACGCGCTTTTTGTATTGCGCACATAGTTCTTCAGTTCGAGCCTGTGGAGCGCGGTCATCGTATCCTTGAGCGGAAGCCCTGATGCTGCGGCGATGTCCTCCACATGCATGGCGTCCTCTGAAACATGCCTGAATACCGCTTTTTCCGCGCCTTCCAGTTTCGAATCGTCTTTCCATTCCATCGTAAGCTGTCCGTCTTCCTCCATGCCGAAGTATTCCAGCACGTCGGACGGAGAGGTCAGCGGGATCGCACCCTCTTTCAGCAGCCGGTTGCAGCCGTATCCCAGAGGGTCCGTGATACGCCCGGGAAGAGCAAATACGTCCTTTCCCTGGTTTAAGGCATGGCCGACGGTGATCGACGTGCCGCTCCGCTCTCTTGCCTCGATGACAAGGAGCACATCCCCGAGCCCCGCGATCAGGCGGTTCCGCATGACGAAGTGCTGCTTCAGGGGCGGCGCCTTGGGCGAAAACTCCGAGATAACACCGCCTCCGCCGCTGCTAAGCCTTTCAAAGAGCCGGTAGTTTTCTTTGGGGTAGCAGACCCTGACGCCGGTCCCGAGTACCGCATAGGTACTGCCGCAGCCTTTCAGCGCCCCTTCCGCCGCTGCGGAATCGATCCCGCTTGCAAGACCGCTGATGATGCGGATGCCTTTTCCTGCAAGTTCCTCCGCAAAATACTCCGCCACTTCCGCGCCGTAATCGCTGCAGTCCCTTGCTCCGATGACCGCCGCTGCCGGGGCGTCGTCGTCCGGGAGCCCGCCCCGGACATAAAGAAGGAGCGGCGCATCCGGAATATTCAGGAGCCGTTTCGGAAAAAACGGATCCATATGAGTAACGACCCGGATCCCTTTTTCTTCATACTCAGCAAGTTCCTCGAGCAGGTATCCCTTTTCACACCGTATACGGCGGAACGCTTCCAGTTTCTTACCCGTCTTCAGGATCCCTGCCCTGCGGTAGTATTCTTCAGGCACTTCGAGTGCTTCCGCATAAGATCCGGCAAACTCCTTCATTTTTGTGATCGTATTGACCCAGAGTTCCTCCGATGTACTGAGAAGGAAAAGCGCTTTTCTTTCATCCATCAGCACGTCTCCCTGCCTCTGGCGCGAAACTCCGGCGGAAGATCCCTGCCGTGCCCTGCAGGCGCAAAGAGAGAGTCCTCTATGCTCCTCAGCTCCACCGCTTCCGCCAGATGCTCTGTACGTATCGCATCGCTCCCGTCCATATCCGCGATCGTCCGGGCAACCTTCAGGATCTTATGATAGGTCCTTCCCGAAAGCGACTTTGCCTGAAAGGTTTCCCTCATAAAGTCCTGCTCTTCTCTTCCGAGAACGCAGAATCGTCCGATCTCCCGGATCCCCATCTGGCTGTTGTACCGGATATTACCGCAATCCTGAAAACGCGCTTTCTGGATCGCGGTCACTTCCTCCACGCGCCCCCGGATCCGGGCAGATGTCTCTGATGCCTCTTTTCCGCTCAGTTCTCCGTAGCTTACCGGCCTTGCTTCCGCACAGATGTCGATCCGTTCCAGCAGAGGTTTTGAAAGCCGCCCCATGTATGCCTTTATCTGTGCTTTCGAACAGGTACAGCGTTTACCGGGGTAAAAACCGCACGCACAGTTGTTCATCGCGCCTGCGAGCAGAAAGTCCGCCGGATAGGTATAGCTCCCCTTCATCCTCGTCACCGTGATCTTCCGGTCTTCCATCGGCTGACGCAGCATTTCGAGCGTATCCCTCCGGAAGAGCGGAAGTTCGTCAAGAAAAAGGATACCGCCGGAGGCAAGGGACATCTCTCCCGGCATCGCCCGGCTCCCGCCTCCCGCAAATGCGGCTTCGGAAATGCCGTGATGCGGGCTCCTGAAAGGCCTTTTCGATAAGAGCGGCCGTTCTCCGGGCAGCAGGCCGCAGATGCTGTAGATCTTGGAGATCTCAATGTTTTCTTCCCTGCTTAAACGCGGCATGATCGTCGGCATGCGTCGCGCGATCATGGTCTTTCCGGTACCTGCCGGTCCGCTGAAGAGAATGTTATGCCTGCCGCTGACTGCGATCTCCGCAGCCCTCTTCAGATAGTCCTGTCCGCGCACTTCGCTGAAATCCACCGGATAATCGGGGGCGTCCTCTTCCGTACTGCCGTACACGCTGCAGGATCTGCCGCATGCCGCACTGTGTTCGGGTATTTCCCCCTGCAGGATCTGCCACAGCACATCCACTGCTTCCCTTAGGTCACTGCATCCGATCACATCAACGCCTGCCGCAAGAGAAGCCTCTGCGGCATTTTCCGACGGAACAATGATCCTTTCGATCCCGTTTTCCCGCAGGAAAAAAGCCAGGGGCAGCACACCCCTGATCTTCTTCAGACTGCCGTCGAGTCCTGTCTCTCCGACAAGCGCCGTCCGTTCCAGCTTCCCGGAGCTGACCGCTCCCTGCGCGGCCAGGATTGCCGCCGCGATCGGAAGGTCATAGCCCGTCCCTTCTTTTCTTTCAGATGCCGGTGAAAAATTGACCGTGATCTTTCTCGGTTCCATACGGAAGCCACTGTTCCTGAGCGCATTCATTACCCGGTACTGCGCTTCTTTTGTTTCCGGGGACAGCGCCCCGGTCAGGTAGATCCCCGGAAGCCCGTTCTGCACGTCCGCCTCCACATCCACCATAAATCCGTCGAGACCCTTCAGCCCGGCGGTCTTTATCTTTGCAAACACGATTCCTGCTCCTTTCCAGACCAGGTCCCGTTCCTGACGCGGACCCGGTCGTAACTTAAGAACGTCAAATACGCCGTGCCCTTAAGCGTACGGCGGAAATGATTTCCTTCCTGCTGTTCTTTCGGTTTGCAGCTTTAAAGATCGGCCAAAAGAAATATATGGATCTTAAGACAGCTCCGCTATGAACGTGAGCCGTTAAAGAATGTTTTGAAATCCTGCGGCAGCGGCGCAATGAAATGCCGTCCCGCAAGATGTGTGAGCGGTGTTCCGGGGCATTCCGGCATAACCAGCTCATATGCATGAAGAAGCTGGCTGTGAATGCCGCAGCGGTCTTTCAGTTGCCTGTTCCACTGGTGATCCCCGTATTTGGGATCCCCGGCGACCGGGTGGCCGAGCGCACTCAGATGCGCGCGGATCTGATGGCTCCTTCCGGTCAGAAGTTCGATCCGAAGAAGCGAACTGCCTTCCGGCAGAGTGTCAAACCCGTAAGCCGCCGGATCGGCGGGCATATATACAGTCTCGATACGGGACGCGCCCTCTTCTTCATGATCGAGGATGCGGACTTTGTTGGACTTATTGTCCTTCACGAGCCAGGCTTTGACATGGGAACCGGATCCGACGCTGCCCTTTACCACGGCCAGATAGAATTTTTGAAGTCCGCGTTCCCTGAAGAGCCTGCTCCATTCACGTGCGGCAGCATAGGTCTTCGCGAAACAGATCAGCCCGCTTGTATTGCGGTCCAGCCGGTTGCATACGGAGGGCGTAAACAAAACCTCTTCCGAGACGCTGCCGTTTTGTTCCGCTCTCACATGCCGCAGCAGCACCTCATTCATGCTGATGTCCTCCGGACGTGCCTTCTGGCTCAGTACGCCGGACTTCTTGGCTGCAATGATGCTGTGGGCATCTTCATAGATGATGCTGCCGTATTCTTCCGGCGGGAGCATCCCGGACAGCTGTGCCGCATCACCTTGCGGAACCTGTTTTCCGGAACGCAGCGAGGAAAAAGTCTCATCGGAAAAAAACAGACGGATCTCATCCCCCGCGCGGAGGATCTCGTTTCCTTCTGCCTTCTTTCCCTGCAGTTTGATGTTTTTCTTCCTGAGAGATTTAAAGATGAAGCTTTTCGGCGCCCGGTCCAGATACTTTGCGAGAAACTTGTCCAGACGCTGTCCCGCTTCGTTCTCCGGGATACTGATCGTGATCATATACGTTCAACAAAGATCGCAGAATGCCGGCTTACGGCATAAGTTCTGAATAGTCGCGGATATACGCATCCGCAAGCTTTCTTTTCTCTTCTTCGAGTTCTTCCGAGAAAGCATCGTGTATTGCGAATACATACATGCCGGCCGCCTTGCCCGCCTGAATGCCCGCCGGGATATCCTCAAAGACCATGCATTTCGCAGGATCCGCATCCAGGAGCCTTGCGACATGCAAGTAAACATCAGGAAAGGGTTTTCCCCTTTCCACTTCGCTTGCTGTTGCAATGATATCGAACTTGTCCCTGACGGAAAGCGAGTCCAGACATGCCTCCACCATGTAGATCGCATTGGAGGAGGCAATACCGGTTTTGATACCGCGACTCTTTAAGAATGTAAGAAATTCCCCTGCAAATGGCTTCAGGGGAACCTCGTTTCTGTATTTGTCTATGGACATCCTGATCCAGTCGCTCTGGATCTTCTCCAGACTGTCCGGGATATGATATCGTTCCTTGAACCAGACAGCGGTCTCGCCGATGCTCATGCCTTCGATCTCCCGCTGGATCTGTTTGTCGAAGGGATATCCGAAACGTGCCAGATATTCCTTGTCGATATCCGTCCACATCCACATGGAATCTACCAGAGTGCCGTCAAGATCAAAGATGACGGCCTCCGGATCATTGTCCGGCCACTTCTTCATCATAAGAAGCCGGAGTCAGCTGAAGCTGGCCTCTGCTCTCTGAACACTCGTCGTAGACGTTCTGCAGCGAAATGAACAGCTGGTCGAAACGCTGTTTGCTTTCGCCGGCACTGCCGGAAATGATATCCTGGATATTGGCAAGCAGTCCATCCGTGTACTGCATCGCACCCTGGCGGATGTTGTTGGCATCATCAACTGCAGCCGCAACGATGGAATCCGCATGCTGACGTGCTTCTTCAACGACCTCATTGGCACGCTGATATGCACGCTGCATCACCTCGTGATCACTGACCAGCTCATCGATCTGGGCCTGTGCGTCATTGATCATGTTCTGCGCCTGCGTTCTGGCATCCTCCAGGATCGCATCCTGCTGGCTGATGATCTTCTGGTATTTCTTGATCTCATCCGGAACGCGCATGCGAAGCTCTACCAGCAGCTCTTCCATCTCTTCCTTATTGACAACGATCTTGGAATTGGAAAGAGGCTGATACTTACAGCTGTCGATGTATTCCTCAATTTCGTTGATGATCTGCTCGATCCTGCTCATTGGTAATTCTCCTTATACTTCTCCCTGATCAGCCGGTACACGATGTCCGGAACAAAATCCGTAAGGTCCACGCCGTAATGCACGCCGCTTCTGACATCGGTCGAACTGATGCAGCTGTATCTGCTGTCTGTCACAAGGAAAACGGACTCGTAGGCAGGGAGCATCATCCGGTTTACCGCATTCATACGGACTTCATAATCAAAATCCGTCATGTTGCGGATGCCGCGAACGACACAGTCGGCCTGCTCTTTCTTAACAAAGTCCACAAGTAAACCGTCGAAGCTTTTCACTTCGACGTTTCCGAGTTCCTGTACAACTTCAGTTATCATCTTAACACGTTCATCTACAGAAAACAATGGAGTTTTTGTATTATTTGGCAGTACACCGATGATCAGCCTGTCAAAGAGACGGGACGCTTTTTCGATGATATTCATGTGCCCGAGGGTCAGCGGATCAAAGCTGCCCGGGAAGACTGCTAACGTACTCATGATTCCTCCCGTTTCATAAACCGGTTTCTTCCGGCTTTTTCTTTATGAAAATGTGTTTCTGGTTTTTATACTTCTTTTCCCGGACGATCTCAAGGCGCCGGTCCAGTTCCGGTTCCAGATTACATCCCAGCGATTCCTCAACGATGATCAGATCGTCATCTTCCAGTACACCGGCGGCTGACAGTCCGTTCAGCAGCGGCATTTCCAGACCTTTGTCGTACGGCGGATCCATGAACACGATCAGTCTGGTTCCGGCTTCTGCCGACGCTTTCATGGCACGGATCTCCCCGACGGCCAGCGAGGCATCGGCCCGGAGGATCTTCGCCCGGTCTTCAAAGCGGCACTTCCTGACATTTTCCCGGATCACATCGGCCGCAGCCCTGGCGCTGTCGATAAAAAGCGCTTTTTCCGCTCCCCGGCTCAGAGCTTCTATGCCGATTGCGCCGGAACCCGCAAAAAGATCCACGAAAAGAGCGCCCTGCACATCAAACTGAAGGATGTTGAACAGGGTCTCCTTGATCTTATCGGTCGTGGGACGCGTATCCATCCCGGCAGGAGCCTTTAAGGGAATACTGCGCGCCGTACCTGCAATAACTCTCATATCTCTTCTCCATGGTTCAGACCTGAACTCTCAAACTTCAGATCAGCTGCCCCTTATCAAGGTAACGGTCCAGCAGCTTCCGGAGTTCGGCATGCCCGGGCGACGTGATCTGCGGATCTTCCGCAAGAAGCCGCTCCACGCTGTCCTTTGCCATCTTCATCACATCCGCATCCTGATAGATATCCGCGATACGGAAATTGAGCTCGCCGCTCTGCCGGACGCCGAAGATATCTCCCGGTCCGCGAAGCCGGAGGTCTTCCTCAGCGATCCTGAAGCCGTCATTGGAATGATTCAGGATGTCCAGGCGCTCCGCCGCCTTTTCCGTATCGGAGGTGTTGACCATAATGCAGTAAGACTGCCATTCGCCCCGTCCGACACGGCCGCGAAGCTGGTGCAGTTCCGCCAGTCCGAAACGCTCCGCATTTTCGACCATGATGACCGTGGCGTTGGGAACGTCTACACCGACTTCCACGACGGTCGTGGATACCAGGATGTCTGTCTCCCGGTTCTTGAAATCCTCCATGATCTTTTCTTTCTCCGCGCCCTTCATCTGGCCGTGGAGCATGCCGATCCTGACCTCCTTCGGAAACACCTTCTTCAGCTGTTCCGTATAGTCCGTTACATTCTCCGGAGCTGACGGATCCTCGGTTCCGCCCTCCTCTTCGGAAGCTTCAATGGCAGGACAGATCACATAGGCCTGCCTGCCCTTCTTTATCTCATCATAAATGAATTTCCAGGCACGTTTGCGGTAATCCGGCCCGACCACGGCATTTTTGACCGGGATCCTTCCTTCCGGACGGGCGTCAATGACCGACAGGTCCATGTCGCTGTAAAGAATGATCGCGAGCGTCCTCGGGATCGGGGTCGCGCTCATGATCAGGGTATGCGGAAGGCTTCCTTTCTGATACAGCGCTTCCCGCTGTCCGACTCCGAAGCGGTGCTGTTCATCCGTAACGATCAGCCCGAGGTCATCGTACTCTATCTTTTCCTGGAACAGGGTATGTGTCCCGATGATGATATCCGCTTCATGGCTGCGGATCTTTTCATATGCCGCCTTCTTTTCGGCCGCGCTCATCGAACCGGTGAGCAGGACCGTGCGTACAGGCTTTGCCGTGCTGCCGGCAGCATTGACTTCTCCCGGCTTTTTCACGCCCGCAAGCCCGAATCCCCCGCCGCTTATGAGCGCGGAGCTCTCCGACTCGTTCCAGCCCTTCAGAAGGCTGTTGATCGTCTCATAATGCTGTCTGGCAAGCACTGCCGTCGGAGCCATGATCGCCGCCTGATAGCCGTTGAGCGCCGCGTTGAGCATGGCAAGAATGGCAACGATCGTCTTTCCCGATCCGACGTCTCCTTCGACGAGCCGGTTCATGACCCTGCCGGATGCCATATCTCCCTGGATCTCACGGTAAGCTTTATTCTGCGCTGCAGTAAGGGTAAAGGGCAGTTCCGCCATGAAGCTGATCATGCGGACGTTTGGCCGGCACACATGGGTCGATGACTGCTTCCTGGCATTCTCGCTCAGCCATGCGCCCGCCAGCATTGCCATAAAGAACTCTTCGAAAACGACTCTGCGTCTTGCCCGGATCAGTTCCTCTTCATTGCGCGGAAAATGCATGCGGATCGCCATGTCCGCCACGGATACCAGGCCGTTGCGCTGAAGTATATCCTCCGGCAGGTACTCTCTCCCGCCGCCGAGCCTCTTCAGGGCCTCTTCTACCGCTTTCATGACCGTGCCGTTGCTTAAACCCTTTGTAAGGGAATACAGCGGCATCATCCTGCCGGCATACTTTTCTTCATAGACGGGCGGCTCGAAGATACGCGGCTGGTTCATAATGAGCCTGCCGTTCTTCTCATAGACCCGTCCGCGGAAATAGAGATGCCTTCCCGCACCGAGGCTGCTGCGGATAAACGGAGCATTGTACCAGCTGAGCTGGAGCCTTCCGGTCATATCCGCGATATAGGCGTTGACGATCGTCATACCGTTAAAACGGTTGAGAGTTGCTGCCTTCTGCAGCACTCCCTCGACAGTTGCCGTCTGCCCGGGCACCAGACGGTAAAGCGGGACCGGATCCGCAAAGATCTCATAATCTCTGGGATAATACCGGATCAGATCCTCCGCACTATAAATGCCGAGGCGATGGAACGCCCCGGCAGTTTTTTCTCCGATGCCCTTCAGTGCTGTCAGTTCTGTCATTCTGCGCTGATGATGTAATAATAGACGGGCTGCTCGCCGCGCTCGTACTCGACGTCCACATCCGGATAAGTCTCGCGGATACGGTCGCACAGCATTCCCGCCGCCTCATCGTCGATCCCTTCACCGGCATAGACCGTGATGATCGATGTATTCTCATCCGTCATCTCCGCCAGCATATCCATGGTCGTGTCGTTCAGCACCTCACCGACGGCAAGGATGCCGCGGTCGCCGATGCCCATGATGTCTCCCTCACGGATCTCACGTCCGTCGACCTGCGTATTTCGTACAGCATAGGTCACTTCACCGGACTTTACGGATGCGAGGCTCTCTGTCATGGCCTGCATGTTCTCTTCCGCCGAAGCATCCTCACGATAATTGATCAGAGCCGTGATGCCCTGCGGGATCGTCTTGGTCGGAACGACATGGACATGTACGTCCTCGTTGATCTTGGCTGCCTGTTCCGCCGCAAGGATGATGTTCTTGTTATTGGGCAGGATAAATACTTCCTCCGCGTTGACCGCATCGATCGCCTTCAGCATATCGTCGGTGGAGGGGTTCATCGTCTGTCCGCCCCGGATGACATATCCTGCTCCGAGTTCCTCAAAGATATGCGCGAGTCCGCTGCCGGAAGCAACCGTTACGAAACCGACCGGTTTCTTCGGCTCGTTCTTCTTCTCTTCCTCTGCCGCCTCTTTAAGCTTGTTCATGGCAGCGATCTTGGATGCATTCTTGATCAGCTTTTCTTCATGCTCCTCACGCATGTTGTCTACCTTCATGCGGGAAAGGGAGCCCATCTCCAGGCCTTTCTCAAAGGCTCTGCCGGGATGATTGGTATGCACATGCACTTTGACCATCTCATCGTCCGCCACGCAGACGATGGAATCACCGATGCTCTCAAGGAATCCCTTGAAATCCGCCAGCTTTTCATCCGAAAGAGGCTCCGGAAGATTGACGATAAACTCCGTGCAGTATCCGAACTTGATATCATCCGTCGAGATGTGTCCGCGCGCCGCCGCAGCGCCTGCACGCGCCTCAAGATCATCGCCGGAAGATGCCGCGGAGGCTCTGTCCGAATCGAGACTTAAGTCAACTTCCCTTCCTTCAAGGACGGCAAGCGCGCCTTCCATGAAGACGATCAGTCCCTGTCCGCCTGAGTCGACGACACCGGCTTCCTTCAGCACCGGCAGAAGCTCCGGTGTCTTATCCAGTACTTCCCTGCCGCAGTCAACCGTATCATGCAGAAGACTTCTTAAGTCTTCCGAGTCTGTAAAGATCTCCGTGACCTTGTCCGACATGCCGCGGGCGACAGTCAGGATAGTACCCTCCTTAGGCTTCATGACCGCTTTATAAGCCGTTTCGACCGCTCTCGTGAACGCCGCGTCCGCCAGCTCCGCATCGATCACTTCATTGTCCCCGACAGCCTTGCAGAAGCCTCTGATCAGCTGGGACATGATAACGCCGGAGTTTCCGCGCGCGCCTCTTAAAGAACCGCTCGACATGGCTTTGACAAGCTGTTTCATGTCCGGGTCCTCAAGTTCGTCCAGCGCACGGGCAGCAGTCATGACCGTCATGGTCATGTTTGTCCCCGTGTCTCCGTCCGGAACCGGGAATACATTAAGTTCGTTAATGTAATCCTTGTTCGCGTCCAGATTTTTCGCGCCGGCTATGAAGCATTTCTTCAGCAGTCCGGCATCTATGGTAGTAATAAGCAATGAAATGTCCTCCTCTTAATCGATCCGTCTTACACCTTCTACGTAGACCTCGATGTTTTCAACGGTCAGGCCTGTGTGCTCTTCCACCTGATATCTGACATTTTCGATCAGGTTTTCCGCAACCGCGGAAATATTGACACTGTACGCAACAATAATATGAAGCCTGAGGGAGACTCTGTCCTCGTCCTCCACGGACACCTCGATGCCCTTCTGCAGGGAATCTCTCTTCAGCATCTTGGCAAAGCCGTCCTTTACACTGACCGCCGCCATACCGACGACACCGAAGCATTCAACCGCAGCCGATCCTGCGATCGTGGAAATAACGTCCTCGGAGATGTTAATGCTTCCGAGCTGACTGTTGATCCTTCCTTTCATATGGTCCTCCTTTAAAATAAGCTCCGAACGCTCCATGCCTTCCGCATGTGTCCCGGAGCTTATTCACTAACTTTATCACAAAAGTACTTGCAATTCAATCTGTTTTCTGCTATCATATCACTTGCGCTGTTTAGGCGAAGTCTGCCCTGGTGCAGATCTTATATAGAATACTTAAGTAAGGAGGTGCTACCATGGCAAAGTGTTCGGTTTGTGGAAAGTCAGTGCTGTTTGGTAATGCAGTCAGCCATTCACATAGAAGATCCAACAAGATCTTCAAGCCCAATGTTAAGAGAGTTAACATTCAGACAGAAGCAGGTAATAAGAGAGTGTACGTATGCACTTCTTGCTTGAGATCCGGCAAGGTCCAGAGAGCTGAGATCGTCAAGTCCGCTCCTGTTGCTGCTCCGGTCGCTGAGGTCGTTGAAGCAGTTGCCGAGACAACCGAGGCCTGATCTGCAGGGTTCTTCGGACAGCTTCTTGTGAAAGCAAAAACAAGCCGTCACCTTTCAGGTGGCGGCTTTTTTCTGTCCTTTTATGACTCATCCCTGTTTCTTCAGCACATGGATCTTATCAAAAAACTGCTCTCTGTACGAAGCGTAAAGGCTGTTGAACTTTTCATCCTCGCCGTGGTGCAGCTTGTGTATGTACTCATGCTCCCCTTCTGCCGCTTCCGGCAGGTACAGGCTGATCGTATGGATACCGATATTCGCGCACTGGTCGGAAACACGTTCCAGATTGGTCAGCATATCCAGGAAAATATAGCCGGTGTAAATGCTGCACTCTCCGTTTGAAAGCCTTATGAAGTGGTTTGCGCGCATCGCCGCGATCAGATCGTCGATCACTTCCTCCACAGGTTCGATATGCTCCGCTTCTTCAAGGTCCTGCCTGCAGAAGGCTGCGGATGTGCGTTTCAGGACTTCCTCGGTCGCCTCGCGCAGCACCGAAAGCTCGTGGTACGCGCCTTCCGTAAACTTCGCGTCACGTTCATGCTTGGTAGCCGCATTCTCGCTGACGTTCACCGCGAGATCGCCGATTCGTTCAAACTCCGATACGCATTTGATGTAGTAATTGAGGCGGTTGGTCTCACCTCCGGGGCTGACATAGGTCGAAAGCTGGACCAGATAGTCGCTGATATGGTCTGCCAGCATATCAAGATCATCTTCATTCCTGTTGATCGTTCCGATCACTTTCTCATCATAATCGGTGATCACATCGAATGCCCTGCCGACGTTGCGCCGGGCGACCGTATCCATGTATTCGAGCGCGTTTCCGACTGCTTTAAGTGCCAGTTCCGGTGAAGTAAAGAGTGCCGGCGTCAGTGACGCGAGTACGTGGTCCGCTTCCGTTTCCTTCTTTATTTCATCCTTCACGATCTTCCGGCTGATCTTTTCAAAGACCCCGCAGACCGGAAGCAGGATCAGGGCTGCTGCCAGGTTGAAGATCGTATGGGTATTTGCGATGCCGCCCGAGGTGATCCTGGCGTCCCATATCCCGTTGAGAACACCGGTCTTATGCAGGATCGCCACGCCGATGAGCGCCAGTGCGGACTTGCCGATACCGTACAGGATGTGGATAATGCCGGTCCTTCTCGCATCGGGACTTGCGCCGATCGAACAGACAATGCCCGTTGTCACACAGTCGCCGAGATAGATACCGACAATGATCGCGTAAACAGAAGCAAAGGTCAGCTTGCCCGTGACAGTCAGGGCCTGCAGGATACCGATCGTAGCGGACGACGACTGGATCGCAAAAGCCGCCACGGCACCGGCAAGGTAGCCGAGGACAGGTCTGTCGGAAAG
>JAFPHE010000060.1 GCA_017388745.1 Lachnospiraceae bacterium
TATCAAAAACAAACGAAAAACCGCGACCGCGGTCCGCCGCGGAACGTCTCCGGACTTACCGGAGCCGGGAGGAGACAGGATGCTGACACCGGAAGAAATGGAAAAGTATGCCGAGAACTGCCAGGGATGGGTTGACGTCTGCAAACTTATGTAAGGATAAGGCTGTATTCAGAAAGGCTGCTTTTGATACCGGCTGCTGAATCTGTGTCAGGAACTAATTGAGGAAGGATCAGAAGATGGAACGCTGTGACAACGATATGCCTTTTCTCTTAAAATACGAGAACGTGGCATGGTATGAAAACGGAAAAGTAAGGATACTGGATCGCAGATGTTATCCTACGGAAGTAAAATTCGTGGAGTGTACGGATTACCACGAGGTGATCCAGGCAATACGCGACATGGTGACGCAGAGTGCAGGACCGTATACGGCGGTCGGTATGGGAATGGCGCTTGCGGCTTATCAGGTCAAGGACAGGCCGGAATCAGAACAGAAAGCGTTTTTGAAACAGGCGTGCGAGGATCTTGCGACTTCACGTCCGACGGCCGGACATCGCTACCGTAAAGTGACGGAACATTGCCTGAACGCAGCGCTGAAAGCAATGGAAGAAGGCGGCGATCCTGTCAGGGCATGTTTTGACAGAACGGTCGAGTCACTCAACCGCCGTTACTCCACGATGCAGAAGGTCGGAGACTATCTTTGCGGGATCATTCCCGCGGGCGGAACGATCCTCACCCAGTGTTATGCCGAGACTGTGATCGGCACCGTCATGCGCGCGGCAAGAAAGAGCGGGAAGGATTTCAAGGTCTATTGTGCGGAGACAAGACCGTTCTTCCAGGGAGCAAGGCTTACTTCCAGCTGCTTTGCCTCCATGGGATTTGATACGACCGTCGTTTCCGACAACATGATCGCATGGACGATGCAGAACCGCGGCATTGATCTTTTTACTTCTGCATGTGATACGATGGCACTTGACGGCCATGTCGCGAACAAGGTAGGTACTTTGCAGATCGCGATCCTGGCAAAGTATTTCGGACTGCCGTTTTATGTCACGGGACTTCCGGATAAAGGCAAGGCATCGAAAGATGATATCGTCATCGAAATGAGGGATCCGAACCAGGTCCTTTCCGCACGCGGAATACGCAATTCCCTTCCGGAGGTCAAGGCTTGCTATCCGGCGTTTGATATTACGCCTCCGCATCTGATCACGGGCCTTATAACTGATAAGGGTGTTTATGTACCTGAGCTGATCCGGAACTATTATGATACGGAGTATCAGGAGTATTATTAAAAAGTTTTAAAATTATGTAAACTAACTTTTGAACGATGACGGCCTGAATATCCAAGCAGGCCGTCATTTTTTGCTCTTTAAGTAACTTGAACATACTGAAATATATGAGAAAATGTTATTGACAAGTTACTTTTCCGCTGATATACTGCAATCACTTCGACAATCTACTTGATCTGATTTCCGATCTTATCTTCGATCATTCGATTATCAAATCTCAGGCAGGTAAGAAGCAAATGAAAAAGACACGAGTATTGGCAAAGCTGCGCATGCTGCTGGTAGCCTTTCTGGTCCTGGCTGCGCAGGGGTATCTGGCAAAAATGGAGGTAATGGCAAATGAGAGGACAATAGAAACAGTCATTTACGGGAAGGATGAGGCATACGAAAAAAGGATATCCGGGGACATGCTCTTCGGAAACGCATTATTCCCCGGAAGTTCTGAAATAACGGCGGTGCGGCTCGGAAACGAGACGGATACAGAGCTTTATTACAAATGGGATAGCAGGCCGAAAGGCTATGACCAAAGTTTGTATAAAGCGCTTCGTCTGCGACTTCGCAGCAGCCGCGGGGCGGTGCTTTACGACGGCCCGCTTGAAGATCTTATGCATATCGGCGGACCTGTGAAAAATGGGGATGCGGTCAGTTGTTATACGGAACTGTATCTTCCGGCAGATGCAGATAATAAGGTCACGGATTCACAGGCTGACTTCGACATCGTCATCAGCTTTGCGGCCGGACTGTTTTCCGACGATGGCAAAATGCCGCCGGAAACGGAGGCAGTCAGAGAATCACAGGCTGCACTGAAAAAAACGGCTGAAAGAACAAGACGATCCGGATCGGGGTCAGGCAATGCTTCATCGAAACCGGGTGTTTATGCGGTGTATGATCCGTCCGGACCGGCAGCGTGGAGCCGCCTGGCGCACCTTGGCAGAGACGACAGCGGCAATCCGCTGATCATAAGCATTTATGACCGGGACGGTATCAACGCTCCGAGAAGCGGATTTGCTTTTGGGGCAGCAGGGACCGGCGGCGGTGAACGGAAGACATATGACGTACCGGATCCTGCGATCATAAAAGGGATCGATGACGGCATATGGGTGCTGACGGATAAAGAAAAGCAGCATTGGAAATACTGCTTTGAAGACGGCACTTTTCTGGCAGGAGGCTTTGCGTTTGTCAGAAATCGGAACAATGATGAAAATGCGGCATTCCGCTGGTTTTATTTTAATGAGGATGGTGTCATGATGTCCGGCTGGATCCGGACCGACGGGGACACCTGGTATCATGCACGGGAACTACCGGACGGGGACTTCGGTGCTCTGGAGACCGGCTGGATCACGGGTTCTGAAGACGGGGCGCTCTACTATACGAATGAGCAGACAGCGGTCATGATGAGCGGCTGGGTCGGTTTCAGAAACGGAGCAGGCAGCTGGGATTACAGTTATTTCGCCCGGCTTCAGGATACATACAGGCAGAACTGGTTTTTTAATACCGTATTCGGCAGATGGGTGTATGACAGGCTCGGGCACAGATGCTACGGATCCATGTATGTCGATGAAATGACGCCGGATCGGAGCAGGGTGGATGCCAAAGGGAGAAAGATCGGCTGACAATGAAGAGGTGCGGAAGTAATACCGTCAACAAAGGATCAGGCAGAAACAGCAGGATACGGCATCTTGCGGGTATGATGAAGGATGCCGTGGCGGCGATCATCGTGACAGCTTCGATCCTGGTCATTGCCGGCTGTCTGTATATGAACGTCAAAGAACGGATGATCGGAGATATGGCATTCGCGTTCGGTTATAAGCCCGTTTTTATTGAAAGCGGTTCGATGGAACCGGTGATCCGTACCGGTGCGGTCATACTGCTGAAGAAGGCGGATTACTCGGAAGTGAAGACCGGGGATGTCATTACCTTTGTCACGGGACGGGGATATGTAACGCACCGGCTGGTCGGGGTCGATGAAGCCGCACTGAGGGAAGGAAGATCCGCATGCCTAATCACAAAAGGCGATGCCAATTCAGTGATCGATCCTGAGCGGCTGGATCCGGAGATGATCCGCGGAAAGGTAGCAGTGATCTTCAATCCGCTGTGATCAGAAAGGCAGAACGGCTCATGACCGGAACAAAGACCGGCATTCATGAGCCGGGTACAGAATGAGTCATTAACATGAAGGGAGAAAGAAAGACATGAGACATAAGGGAAACAGAAAAATGCTGGTTATTGCGGCGGCAGCGTTCTGCCTGTTCGCGACTGCGGCAGTATCCGCCGCGTACTGGACGGACAGGATCGAACTTGGCGCGTCCGTAAGCACTATGGATATCGGAATTAAATATGACAGCGATGCAGCAGGACTCGGGAACGGCAGCAGATTCCAGCCCGGAGAAAGCAGGGAATTCGGTTTTACCGTTAAAAATGACGGAGACATCTCGGTTGATATCAAGCCGGTGATCACGATCAGGACGGATAAGCCGATGACCGGAAACGGTTCGCTCTTTAAGATCGTAAACAGTGACGGCGCAGAGATCACAGGATATGACGTGGAATACTTTGATGCCAGCGGCAATACGGTCGACCCGGCCGGCGGCAATGCGTTTACCTCTGTCCGTTACATACTCCATGACGAGATCACACTGGCGGGTGAAGAACAGAAAGACGCCGGTCTCGGGGAAACGGCTGATACAAAGAGCTTCAATTATCAGCTGAAGCTGGCGGAGACTACCGGTAATGATTTCGTGAACGCTTCCGCAGAGATGACCGTCAGCACCTATGCGATCCAGCACAGATTCAGAGAAAACGGAGAACAGAGATGGTTGGAGTTCCCGGCAGCAGGCTGAATATATTGAAAAATTCCATTCCGGCGGCAGTGGTGCTTTTTGCACTCGGTACGGCTGCGGCCTCCGCTTATTATACGGATATGGCAAGAGCGGAGGACCGGATCTCGGTAGCGGCAATGGACTTTTCAACGGAAGGA
>JAFPHE010000061.1 GCA_017388745.1 Lachnospiraceae bacterium
AGAGCGGATTTCCTCAATCCGAGAGTCGCGCGTATCCGTGATACGCTGACTGTCAGCGAGATGGAAGTTTCCGAGGCGATCCTTCCGGATATCAAGGACAGAGACGATGTCGAGATCCTTTCCGGACCGTTCACCTATCAGTTCGACGCGGACGGCTATATGGAGGATTTCAAACTGTAATCTTTCACTTTACAAAAGACAGACCTCTCTTCGGAGAGGTCTGTTTTTCTTTCCCCGTATCAGATATCACTCAGCCGATATCCGTTCCCGCCGCCATACAGAAACCGTATACTTCAGAAGCTCCTGCCGCGAGCAGTGCCTCTGAACAGGCATTGAGTGTAGAACCGGTCGTATAAATATCGTCGACGATCATCAGGTGAGGATGGTTCACGAGCTTTCCGGGCACCGTAAATGCTCCCTGCAGATTCATCAGACGCTGATCGGCATTCAATTCTTTCTGCGCTGTTGTATTCTTCCTGCGGACCAGAAGTTCCGAAGCCACCGTGATCTTTTTACTGCCGGATCTTCCGGTATGGTATAAAGCCCGGGACAGTTCTTCGGCAAACAGTTCCGCCTGGTTATAACCCCTTTTCTTCTGTCTCTCCGGATGAACGGGGACAGGTACGAAAGCATCCGGCTGAACTTCGCTGATCCAGGCTCCGAGATGCTCTGCAGCGAGCAGCCCCAGCAGATGGACAAACTCCCGCTTCCCCCTGTACTTGATATCCGTCAGTATCTCCTGCATGACCTCGTCATAGACCGCAAGGCAGCGGCACTCATGGAAACTGCGTTCCTTTTTTGCGCAGTCGCGGCACAGCACCCCTGCTTCCTTTGCATGCGGATCTCTCCGGGACATTTCCGTCGCCCCGGCATTCAGCAGCTGTTTTCCGCATTTACGGCAATATGGTTTTTGAATAAAGGAGATCCCGGAAAGACATTCCGGACAGATATAGCTTTTCAGAACTTCAGAAACTGTAAGATCCCTTTTTATTATGCCGGCAGGCCCGCGCGCATCTTCAGCTGACAGCATTTCCAGCCTGTAATGCGCGCCTCTCCGGTCGATCGATATGATGTCCTTACAGACCGGACATCTCGGCGGAAACAGAATATCTTTCCATAATTCTCTCCCGCAGACCAGTATATCGTTTGCTTTCACTCTCGTTTCGTTCCATTTCCTCAAACACCTGCGGCAGCCCCACCATGCAGACGCATTTTCTGGCCCGCGTCACGGCGGTATACAGGAGGTTCCTGTTCATCAGCAGGTGCGGTCCCCGGTACATGGGCATGACAACAGCAGGATACTCGCTGCCCTGTGATTTGTGTACCGTCACAGCATAAGCCAGTTCCAGGTTCAGCAGCTGTTTCCTGTCATACTCCACATAGCGGTTCTCGTCGTAAATAACAGTCACGGTGTCTGACAGCTCGTCGATCTTCCCGATCCTTCCGATATCTCCGTTAAAAACGCCGGACCCGTGTTCCATCGGCAGTCCGCAGTCATCATATCTCGTCCACTCAAGATCATAATCATTCTTGACCTGCATGACCTTGTCCTCTTCGCGCAGCACCGTTTCGCCGGATTTATACTCAGCCTTATCACGGGAAGGCGGGTTCAGGTACTGCTGAAGCTCCCTGTTCAGGGACTCGACCCCCAGCGCGCCTTTTCTTGTGGCGCACAGCACCTGGATGTCGAGCCGGTCACAGCCCACATAGGGTGGAAGCTTATCCGTGATCAGAGTTTTTACGGCACTGATGATCCCTTCCGGCTTCGCGCTGCGAATAAACAGGAAATCATCGCTCCGCTTGCCCAGGTCGACAGATTCGCCGTTATTGATGCGGTGCGCATTGAGGACAATGTCGGACTGTGCCGCCTGCCGGAAGATATGTGTCAGGCATACCGTTTCAAAGCAGCCTGTGTCTATCAGGTCGCGGAGCACGTTGCCTGCTCCGACACTCGGCAGCTGGTTCGCGTCACCCACAAGGATGACCCTCGTTCCCGGAACGACAGCCTTCAGCAGCGCATCCATTAGGAAAATGTCCACCATGGACATCTCGTCTATGATCAGCACGTCCGCTTCGAGCGGATCTTTTTCGTCCCGCATGAACCGTCCCTTACCGGAAGTAGCTCCCGCTCCTCCGGCATTACCCGCGCCGGCATAAGGCGCCGCTTCGCCGTCGAGGCCCTGCCTTGTCCCTTCGTAGGCAGAAGTACTTCCCGGGGCATTTCCCTGTTCCGGCACGCCTGTATACTCCAGCATCCGGTGGATCGTTTTTGCCTCCTGCCCGGTTGCCTCCGTCATGCGTTTCGCTGCTCTGCCGGTCGGCGCGGCAAGCATGATCTCATCATGATCCTCCGCATAGTAACGGATCAGGGTATTGATCGTCGTCGTCTTGCCTGTTCCGGGCCCGCCGGTCAGGATCAGGAGGCCGTTATTGACAGAAGCCCGGACCGCCTCCCGCTGCATATCGTCCAGCTCGATGCCCGTTTCCTTTTCGATCTTTTTGATGCGCTTGTCAACGAATTCGGCGTCACTTTCTCCGCGGACCGCAAGACTGTAGAGCCTGTCAGCAATGTTCCGCTCCGTATAGTAATATGCGGCCAGATAGACCTGCGTCTCCACATTTTCCGGCGCCCGCCGGCCGGTATCTTCAGTGAGATTCTGCCGCTGCTCCAGAATGATGATGCGTCCGTCGATCTGCAGGTCCATAAGAAACCGGTCAAGGTCGGGGATACCGAGGTCCAGCAGTTCTTCCGTCCGCTTCTTAAGCATATCCTTCGGAAGCCAGGTATGCCCGTCCAGCGCAGCCAGAGTGAGAACATACAGCAGGCCGCAGCGGATCCTGAACTCAGAGTCCGCTTCGATCCCCATCCTGATCGCGATCCGGTCCGCCGTGCGGAATCCGATCCCATCCATATCTTCCGCCAGACGGTAAGGATTGCTGTTCAGGATCGCATAAAGAGCCGGCCCGTATTTTTCATAAATACGGTTGGCAAGTCCCGAACCGATGCCAAACTGCTGCATATACATGACAGCTTCCCGCATGCCGCGTTTCAGCTGCGCCTGCTCGGAAATAAGCATCGCCATATGTTCGCTGATGCCTTTGACCTCTGCCAGACGCTCCGGTTCTTCCTCTATGATTCGAAATGTATCTGCCTTGAATTTTTTGACGATGCGCTTTGCAAGCGCGGGGCCGATTCCCCTGATCGCGCCCCCGGCGAGATACCTTTCGATGGCATCTGCGCCTTCCGGGGCCGTGACTTGAAATGAACTTACGGAAAACTGCTCCCCATAGACCGGGTGCGAAGTGTATTCTCCTTCGGCTTCGATGGACTCTCCTGCACTGATGTACGGAAAATGACCGACAAGCGTGATCAGCGAACTGCCCGCCGAAGCCTCCAGAACCGCGTAATAGTTATCCTCGTTATAATATATGATGTTTTCGATGTATGCCTTGATACTGCTCACGTATCTTACTCTTCATCCTGATTGTTGACCAGTTCGATGAAGCGTCCGGTGCCGATCGCGACACAGGAAAGCGGGTCCTCAGCGACCATGGTCGTAATGCCGGTCTTTTCCTCGATCAGTTTGTCGAGTCCGTAGACCAGCGATCCGCCGCCAGTCAGAATGATGCCTCTTTCATAGATATCGGATGCCAGCTCGGGCGGAGTGCGCTCCAGCACGTTATGGACCGCATTGACGATCTGCGAAGCCGCATCGGCAAATGCCTCCATGGTCTCGTCCGAAGTGACCTGGACAGTCTTGGGAAGGCCGGTCACAAGGTTGCGTCCGCGTACTTCCATGACCAGGTTCTCCGGCCGCTTATAGACGCAGCCGACGCCGATCTTGATATCCTCAGCAGTACGCTCGCCGATCAGCAGATTGTGCTTCTTACGCATGTAACGGATCACGGCTTCATCAAAATCATCACCCGCCACCTTGACGGATTCGGAAACGACCGGTCCGCCCAGCGAGATCACGGCGATGTCCGACGTGCCGCCGCCGATATCAACGACGATGTTGCCGAATGCCTTGGAGATATCGATCCCCGCGCCGATCGCTGCCGCAACAGGCTCCTCGATGATCGTGACTTCACGGGCACCTGCCTGATAAGTGGCGTCTTCCACTGCCTTTTTCTCGACTTCCGTCGCGCCGGACGGAATACATACCGCAACCCTCGGTTTACGCAGCGTACGTCTTCCTACAGCCTTGTCGATGAAATGCTTCAGCATCTTCTCCGTCAGGGTATAGTCGGAGATGACGCCCTGTCTTAAGGGACGCACGGCTTTCAGGTTGCCGGGCGTTCTGCCGAGCATAAGACGCGCGTCTTCACCGTAGGCTACGACATTGCCCGTATCGCGGTCCACCGCGATGACCGAGGGCTCCCGCAGAACGACTCCGCGGCCCTTGATATATACCAGAATGCTGGCAGTTCCAAGATCTATTCCTATATCATTGGACATAAATGAAAATAATGCCATCTGATCCTCCAAATGCAAAGTTCAAAAGTAGTAAGTAATTTTATCATAACGCTCCGCATTTTTCAAGCAAGGGGTCAAAAACCGAACGGAGTTTTGTAAATACGTAAGTAAAGGGCTTCTGCCCGAGCAGAAGCGTCAGCAAAATGCTGAAAATAATGACTCCGGCAACATGCAGTTTATTGTGCGCACTGATCATCCCGTAGAATCCGAAATATTCCATCAGGTCACGGATCGGCCTGTGCATGATATAGATCTGCAGCGTGTTTCTCCCGAGACCGGCGATGACCGGCAGTTCCTTTGACGGCATCATCGCAGCCACGCCGGAAGAAACGGCGAATGCCAGCAGATACCAGAACAGATTGAGCGCCCAGAGATATCCCCGCATCTCCGGAAGATAACGTGTGTAGTCGGCGCCGTACACCACAAGGTGGTATTTCATGAAGTGATCGTAGGTGCAGAACAGGACTATAGCCAGGATCAGCAGCGCCGCAGCTGCCATGATCCATCTGAAAGGCGCCCGGTAAAGAATGTCCGGCCCGGCATATGCCATGAAATATCCCGCGCAGAAAAACGGCAGAAGGGTCAGCGTCCGGTCAAGTGCCAGAAGATCGCCGGCATGTATGAAATATTTGGCAAAAGAAACGGCAGCCATCACTGTGCAGAGCGCGATCATTCTCTGTTTACGGCTTTCCTTGAATCTTTGAAGGACCGGAACCGTCATGTAATACGTCGCAAGAGAAAGCAGATACCACGGCGCTCCGCTTTCGTGGAAAAAGTCAGGAACCGGGGGGATATGCCCAGCCAGCAGTCCTTCCGTGATGTTGACGATGATCTCATAAATGAAATACAGCCACAGAAGCTGTACGACCTTGCCCCAGCGGAATCGTCCGTCCCTGTACACAGACTTCGCAAGGTAACCCGATACGATCATAAAACAGGGCATGTGAAACACATAGATCGAATAGATCAGTCCCGTCACCAGACGTGTCCGCTCAAGCGGCAGCAGGAAATGGCCGATCACAACGATCATGATCAGCACGCCGCGCAGGTTGTCCAGGCGGAGACTGCGACGGCCCCGGCGTTCTGCCGGCTTTTCTGTTTTCACATTGTAGTTGTCCGTATCGGCAGCTGTCATACGTCTTTTTTAAAAAACTCATCAAAGGACAGGTCCGGCGCCATGCCGGCTCCGGACCTGCACATAATCATACTTTGTTTAGGATCAGCCCATGATCTTATCGATCTTGCCGCTGATATCCTCAAGGAGTGCCTTGTTGAGTGCTTCCGCATCCGCTGCATCCTTTCCCTTTACACCGGTGTAGAACTTCCGCTTCGGCTCTGTTCCGGACGGACGGACGCATACCCATGCGTTGTCATTTAATTCAAAGTAAAGAACATTGGACTTTGCAAGGCCTGTCGGGCAGGTCTCTCCCTCATGTCCTTCCCTCAGATCAGTGATGATGTCATTGGAATAATCACGGAATCTCTCCACGCGGTAAGAGCCGAAGGACTTCGGCGCATCCGCTCTCAGGGTATCCATGATCTTTCCGATCATCTTAAGGCCTTCAATGCCCTTAAGCTCGATAGTCTTGACATTTTCCTTGTAATAACCGTACTTCTTATACATATCGGTCATTACATCCCAGAGGGTCTTGCCCTGCTTCTTATAGAATGCTGCCGCCTCGCAGAGGGAGGTCACCGCGGAAATGGCGTCCTTGTCACGTGCGTAGGTGCCGATCAGGCATCCGTAGCTTTCTTCCATGCCAAATACATACTGTCCGACGCCTTCGCCTTCCGCCTTCAGGATCTCTCTTCCGATCCATTTGAAGCCGGTCAGCACTTCCTTGGCTTCCACGCCCCAGCCTGCAGCGATCGCCTTGATCATATCTGTGGAAACGATGGATTCCACAACAAATGCATCCTTCGGAAGCGTGCCCATAGCATTGCGCTCGGAAAGCTCATACTCGCAAAGCAGGGATCCGGACATGTTTCCGGTCAGCGGAATATAGCTGTCGCTCTTGTCATCGCGTACATAAACGCCGAGACGGTCCGCATCGGGGTCTGTCGCAAGGACCAGGTCCGCATTCTTCTCTTTTGCCAGCTTCAGGCCAAGTTCAAATGCAGCCGGAGACTCCGGGTTCGGATAAGAGACCGTCGGGAAATCTCCGTCCGGCTCCGCCTGCTCCGGAACCTCATATACATGGGTGAATCCCAGCTCATGCATCATCCGCATAGCCGGTACATGGCCTGTTACGTGAAGCGGAGTATAAACGATGCTGATGCTCTCTGCCATCTCGCGGATGACTTCGGGATGAAGGATCGTCTTTTTAACTTCCGCAATGTAGGGATCGTCCACATCTTTGCCAATGGTGATATAAAGGCCTGCGGCTTCCGCATCTTCTTTAGACATGGTCTTGCAGGCGGACATATCCGTGATGGCAAGCACGCGCTCGGTCACCGCCTTGTCATGGGGCGGCGTGAACTGCGCGCCGTCCTCCCAGTAGACCTTGTATCCGTTATAGCTGGAGGGGTTATGGCTCGCGGTGATATTGATGCCGGCAATGCATCCCAGATACCTTACGGCATAGGAAAGCTCGGGAGTCGGGCGCAGTGACTCAAAACGATATGCCTTGATGCCGTTTGCAGCGAGGGTACGCGCTACTTCATCGGAAAACTCGATCGACATATGGCGTGAATCATAAGCGATGGCAACGCCCTTGCTCTGGCCGCCCTGTTCAATGATATAGTTTGCCAGTCCCTGTGTCGCTCTGCGAACCACATATTTATTCATACGGTTCGTTCCGGCGCCGATCACACCTCTGAGGCCTGCCGTGCCGAACTCGAGATCCATATGGAACCGTTCCATGATCTCTTTGTCGTCATCCGCAATTGCTTTCAGCTCCTGTCTGGTCTCCTCGTCAAAATACGGATTGGTGAGCCACTCTTCATAAATTGCTTTGTAGTCTCTCATGGTTTGCTGCGTCTCCTTGTCTCCGGTACTGAATGAAATGAGTTACTTTTTGTTGATTTTATAAAAATTAGAGATCAGATACATGATCGTATTGATCTGCGGATCCTTTTGTACCGCGTCCAGCATCCGGTTCAGGATCTCACCGATCTCCGGACCTTCTGCGGCGCCGAGGCTGATGAGGTCACTGCCCGTAAGAACGAGGTCATTGATGTATACCGGCTCCCCCATCTCCATGATATCCTCAAAGGTACTTATCA
>JAFPHE010000062.1 GCA_017388745.1 Lachnospiraceae bacterium
AACAGCTTTAGAAAAGCTTTTTTTTATATCTGTATCCGTTCAAAACCCCGTTTACTCCTCTGAAAAGAGATCCTGCTCCGCAGCGATCTCAAGCCGGATCATGATCAGGCTCAAAATGGCGATCGCCGCTGTCTCCGTACGCAGGATCCGTTTTCCCAGCGAGACCGGAATAACGTCATGCCTGCGCGCCATGCTGATCTCCATGGGATCAAATCCGCCCTCCGGTCCGATGAATACCGCGATCTTCCTTCCGGGGATAAAGCTTATGATGGCTTCACACATTGTTGTGAGGCCGTTTTCTTCTTCGTAGGGGATCAGACGGACATCAAAACCCGCGCACATATCGAGCGCTTCCCTGAATCCCACCGGGGCATGGACCTCCGGAATACGGCTTCTCTTCGACTGTTTGGCTGCGTTCTCCGCGATCGTCTGCCAGCGTCGAAGCTTATTATCCGCTTTCTTCTCATCCAGTTTCATTACGCAGTTTTTGGAGTTGACCGGAACGACTGCCGTCACTCCGAGTTCCACCGCTTTCTGAATGATCAGTTCCATCTTGTCAGACTTGGGAAGACACTGAAACAGCACAACTTCCGCCGGCAGTTCATGGTTCTCTTCGCAAATCTCCCCGACCGCCGCCCTCAGGTAGGGTCCGGTCCCGCCGCGCGCTTCCCGGCAGATCTCTTCAACGCTGCACATATAATCCACGCCGTCGGGATCGCTGATGATGATGCGTTCGCCCTCTCTCAGGCGCAGCACATTGACGGCATGGTTATAATTGCTGTCGGTCAGCAGGATCCCTTCGTCTGTGATCAGTTCTCTTTCGACAAAAAAATGATGCATTGAACTCCTTTTGGTACCGCTCAGATACCGATCCGTTCAAATTCGTGAATAAACAGCCCGCTTCTGAGTTTAGGCTCGAACCAGGTCGACTTGGGCGGCATGAGAAGGCCGGCATCCGCGACGCGGAAAAGTTCCCGTATGTCGGTCGGATACATGGCAAACGCGACCGCCGGTCCTGCAGCTTTGCTGTCAGGAGTCTGTTCCGATGTGTACCTGTCGGCATCTCTGACCAGCTCTCCGAGTCCGCGGATCCCGCCGATAAACCTGATCCGTTTATCCGTACGCGGGTCTCCTATGCCAAGGAGCGGCGCAAGCACTTCATTCTGAAGCACGGATACATCCAGGGACTGTACCGGGTCATCCTTCACGGCATTTCTGTATGCTTCTTTCAGGCGGAGCAGATAACTCCGCCCGTTCAGGTACATGCCGATCTCATACTTTTCCCGCGGCCGCATCAGATCATCCGCGTCTTTTTCACGGCAGGAAAGCGACGTCATCTGTACCTCAAACTTATCCGAAACGGCTTCCAGGAAATCATCCGGCGTATAAGCATTCAGATCCCTGACCACACGGTTATAATCCATGATCTTCAGTTCTTCATCCGGGAACAGCACGGAGAGGAAATAGTTGAATTCCGCACTGCGGATCTCATCGTCCCGCATACCGGCGGCTGCCGCTGCCTCACGCCGTTTCAGCGCGACCTTGACCGCAGAAGCTGCACGATGATGCCCGTCCGCGATATAGGTCGCATCAAGTTCACCGAACGCTGCCCTCAGTTCGTCTACCGTATCCCGGTCATCGATGACCCATACCCTGTGTCCGATACCGTCGTCGCTGACAAAATCATATTCCGGACGCTTTTCTTTCCATGAGGACACGATCCCGCTGATCTTCGGCGTACCGTGATAGCTCAGGAAGATCGGACCGGTCTGTGCGGAAAGTGTATCTACGTGCCGGATGCGGTCGCGCTCTTTTTCCTCGACCGTGTTTTCATGTTTCTTGCAGACATTATGAAGATAATCGTCCACCGATGACAATGCCGCTATACCCGTCTGCCTGCGTCCGTCCATGGTCTCCTCATAAATATAGAAACACGGCATGGCATCCTGCCTGTAAATACCCTCTGCCTTCTGCTGCTCGTACCGCCCGGCGGCCGCCGCATAGACCTTGTCGGCATACATGTCCTCGTCCGGATCAAACATGGTCTCCGGTCTGTCTATGTTAAGGAAACTTAAGGGATGTCCCTTGACTTTATCCGCAGCTTCTTCTCTGGAATATACGTCATAGGGCAATGCTGCCACATCCGCAGCATGCTCCGGAGCGGGTCTTACTGCTCTGAAAGGTCTGATATCAGCCATACTACTCTCCTTCTATCAGATCCATTGATGGATCACTGCTTAATCATAACAAAAGTTACGATACCACGCAACGAAAACAGTAAAGTCCGGGACCACGCATTTGTTACGGCTTCCGGATACCCGATGACGAAATCAAAAAAGACGGATGTCTGCAGGCGATCCTGTCCATCCGTCTTCTTCCAGATTTGTGTTTCTACGTTTACTTAACGATCCTTACGCGAAGCATGCCCGGGATCGCACGGATCTGCTCCAGCGCATCATCGCTGATCCTGGTCTCGATATCCAGCAGGGTATAAGCGTATTTGTCACGGCTGGAGTTCTGCATGTTCGCAATGTTGATCTGTGCTTCACCCATGATCTTGGTAAGCTGTCCCAGCATGTTCGGAACATTCTTATGAAGGCAGGCGATACGGGACTCCGTGCGGCAGACCCCGGCATCGATATCCGGATAGTTGCAGGAGTTTTTGATATTGCCGTTATCCAGATAGTTCTGGATCTGTCTTACCGCCATCAGTGCGCAGTTATCCTCCGCTTCTTCCGTGGATGCGCCGAGGTGAGGGATGACTACGGTATTCTTCATGCGGACACTCTTGGGAGTTGCGAAATCCGTCACATACTTCGCGACCTTGCCTTCTTCGAGTGCCGTTGCGATATCATCCTCATTGACGACGAAATCACGTGAGAAGTTCAGGATCTTTACCCCGTCCTTCATCTTTGCAAAAGTAAGTCCGTTCAGCATATCCCTGCTTGCCGGCGTTGCCGGAACATGGACCGTGATGTAATCACACTTCTCAAAAAGCTCTTCAAGGCTCTCGATGTGTCTGATCTCTCTCTTCAGCCTCCAGGCGGAACCGACGGAGATATACGGGTCATATCCGTAAACAGTCATGCCGAGATATGCGCAGATATTTGCGACCTGTACGCCGATCGCGCCAAGACCGATGACACCGATATTCTTGCCGATAATCTCATTGCCGGCAAACGCTTTCTTGGCTTTCTCCGCGTCAGCCGCGATATTGGGATCATCCGCATGCTCCTTCACCCATTCGATACCCCCCACGATGTCGCGGGAAGCGAGCATGAGCGCTGCAACGACCAGTTCCTTTACGCCATTGGCGTTAGCGCCGGGAGTGTTCATAACGACGATACCGTGTTCCGCGCACTTGTCGAGCGGGATGTTGTTGACGCCCACACCGGCACGCGCGATCGCACGGAGGGCCGGCGGAAACTCCATGTCTTTCAGTTCCGAGGAGCGGACCAGGGCGCCGTGTGCCTCGTTAAAATCCTTGGTGATGCTGTAGCCGGAACGGAAATCCTTAAGACCGAAATCACTGATATTATTTAAAAGATAGATCTTTCTGTTCTTCATTATTTATGCTCCTTCTCGAATTTCTCCATGACTTCGATCAGTCTTACGACGCCTTCATAAGGCATGGCGTTATAGACAGATGCCCTCATGCCGCCGACTGTACGATGGCCTTTGATATTGACAATGCCTGCTTTTTCGCATTCCGCGATAAATGCTTTATCAAGATCCGCATCGCCGGTGACGAACGGTATATTCATAAGAGATCTGGAGTTCTTCTCGACTGTTCCCTTAAACAGTTCGGATCTGTTATCAAGATAATCATAGAACAGTCCGGCCTTCTTCTCATTCTTTGCCTTCATGACCTCGAGGCCGCCCATGTCCTTGATCCACTTGAAGACCTTGCCGCAGACATAGATCGCCCAGCAGTTCGGGGTATTATAGAGGGAATCCGCGTCAGCCTGAGTCTTCCACTTCAGCATGGTCGGTGTGCCCGGAAGCACTTCGTCGCGGATCAGGTCCTCACGAATGATGGAAACGACAAGTCCACCGGGACCCGCATTCTTCTGCACACCGGCATAAATCACGCCGTAACGGCTTACGTCAAGCGGCTCGGATACAAACATGGAAGATACGTCAGAGACGAGGATCCTGCCCTTTGTGTCCGGAAGCTCGGGGTATCTGGTTCCATAGATCGTGTTGTTCTGGCAGATATAGACATAGTCCGCATCTTCGGAGTACTTAAGATCCGTAAGATCGGGAATGTAGCTGAATGTCCGGTCTTCGGAAGAAGCGACAACATTGACCTTTCCGTAGATCTTTGCTTCCTGGATGGCTTTCTTGGTCCAGTTGCCGGTATTGATATAATCAGCGACCCTGTTTACCATCAGATTCATCGGCACTGCTGCAAACTGCTGCGATGCACCGCCCTGAAGGAAAAGCACTTTATAGTTATCCGGGATCTGCATGATCTCCCTGAGCGTATTCTCGGTCTCATGGAGAATGCCCTCAAAGACCTTGGAACGATGGCTCATTTCCATAACTGACTGTCCGGAAGTACCGTACTCCAGCATCTCATCACGGATCTCTTCAAGAACACACTCGGGCAGGCATGCGGGGCCGGCGCTGAAATTATATACTCTGCTCATTTAATCCTCCTGAACTGTATTATGACGATAATACAGCTTATTCTGCATCTTTCGGCAGGCTTGTTAAGTTTCTGACAAACAAACCTGTCGTATTAAGGCACAATCATACTCCATTTTTCCGGATGGTGCAAGATGTATTATAAATAATATAAATAATCTTCTTGAATAATTTTTAATACACAATTTCGGCAAGCGTTCCCGCAAGGGCTTCTCCGGCCGCCTCCGCGATATTCCTCGCCAGGAGGCTGTGTTCGCCGGTTTTTGCTGCCGCAACGCAGCCCGCAATGCCGTGTTCAAAAACAGCGATCGGGATCGCGTCCGCGGCATTGCCGTGCAGCATCGCCGTATATCCCGAGATGAAACCGCAGAGCACATCCCCGCTGCCCGCTTTTGCCATGGCGCCGCACCCGCTGTCGATCATGACTGCGGTTTTTCCGGGAGCCGCCACAACGGTACGTGCGTCTTTCAACACAACATAAACATCCCTTGCATCAGCATAATCTCCGGCGATCTTTACCGGATCCTTTTTGATCTCAGAGATCGTAAACCCCGTCAGTCTTGCCATTTCCGCCACATGCGGAGTGATCACGACCGGCGCGGATATTCCCTTTCCGCCTGATGACATGCCGGGATCGAGGTGTTCTTCCGCCATGATATTCAGCGCGTCCGCATCAAAAACGATCAGCTTTTTATCAGAAAGGACGTGCGTCACCTCCGGTGTGCCGAACAGCCTGACCATACGTCTTGCCCGTTCGTCCCGGGACAGTCCGGGTCCGGCAACAAGGTAATCTCCCCACTGCAGTTTTTCGGCAAATAAAACGGCATCGGATCCGTCTTCCGTTTCAAAACAGTCATACATTGCTTCCGGAAGCAATGTCTGCAGGATCACACGGTTGCACTCCGGACCGAGATATCTGACCAGTCCCTGCCCGCAGGCAAAAGCCGCACGTCCGGACAGGAAAGCGGCACCTGCCATGCCATAACTTCCCGCGGCGAGCGTCAGCCTGCCGAAAGTGCCTTTATTGGCCTCATGATCGCGTACTGCCAGTTCTTCCCGGTGCTTCACAAGAAGTTCCAGGATCTCAGGATGTCTTTCCAGTTTTTTGCGGACCGATCCCTGCAGTACCCCGCCCTGTTCGTTCTGTTCCATTATCATAGCTGTGCCTCCCGGCTGTTAACCGACTGCGGTCCTCCTTGCGACCACGCTGACCCACTCGCCCTGCCGGTTGATCTCCATGATCTCCCAGGCGGGATTGGCCCCGAACGCAGCCGCCACCTCAGCTTCTTTCGTGTCTATGATGCCGGAAGTGATGAAGATCCCGTCTTTCCTCACAAAGCGGTCCACCTGTCCGCATCCCGCCAGCATCACGATGACCGGCGCCAGAATGTTGGCGATCGCCGTATCATAGCCTTCCGGCGCTGCCTCACGGACTGCCCGGATCACATCGTCATCCCCGATGACATTGCCGATCAGGAGATTGAAATCATCTTCTGTGATCCCGTTATATCCGATGTTGTCCATGATGGACGGTTCACACATCTCATCCAGCTCCGTCGCCATACAGAACCCGGCGCCTTTCTTCAGCGCCGCGATCCCAAGGATCCCGCTGCCGGTCCCGATATCGAGCACTTTTTCGCCGCCTTTGATATACTTTTCAACGGCTTTCAGGCAAAGCTGCGTCGTTTCATGCGATCCTGTACCGAAAGCCGTACCCGGATCTATCTCGATCACCTTCACTGCACCCGATGCGGCATCATATGCCAGTTCGCCCGGGATCTCCTCCCAGGTAGGCTTGATCAGGAAACCGCCGGCATGGATCGGCTTGAAATACTGTTTCCAGTTATCCCGCCAGTCGGTATCCTCTGTCTCGCCGGCTTCGATCCTTCCTTCGCCGATATCCGTGTATGCACGCATGTCTTCAAGTTCTTCCCGGACCGACGCCAGAAGTTCACTGATCTCTTCCTCCCGCCAGATCCGGTCTGCGATCGCATAAGAATTATCCTCGCCCTCAGTATTCACGCCGGGCTGCATCATAAGCTGCTCCGCGCTGTTTTCCTCATCATCGGGAAGATGCAGGAAAAAGCTGACGCGTGAAGTTCCGTCATCCTCCGGCAGTTCGGGAAGAATATCGATAAACATTCCTTTCGTATCCGCTTCAGACAGCGGAACATTGTCCTCGATCTGAACCCCTTCTAC
>JAFPHE010000063.1 GCA_017388745.1 Lachnospiraceae bacterium
CCTTTACCTGGGCAAGCGGTATCAAGAGCCCCGTATATTGTGACAACCGCCTGACCCTGAGCGCTCCCGCCGTCAGGGAGAATATCGAGCGCGGTCTCGCGAAGAAAGTAATGGAAGAGTTCCCGGAGGCGCAGGTCCTGATGGGCACTTCTACCGCGGGTATCGCCCATGCGGCGATCGCGGGATACATTCTCGACATCCCTATGGGATATGTCCGTTCCGGCGCCAAGGACCACGGCCGTCAGAACCAGATCGAAGGAAAGCTTGAACCCGGCCAGAAGGTCGTGGTCGTGGAGGATCTGATCTCTACCGGCGGCAGTGTCATCGATGTCGTAAACGTGCTCCGTGAGGCGGGCGCGGATGTGCTCGGTATCGTCAGCATTTTCACCTACGGCATGCAGAAGAGCATCGACCGTCTGAAGGAAGCGGACGTGGTCAACTACTCCCTGACAGATTTTGACACGATCGCGGAAGTCGCGGCACAGGAGGGCTATATCCGGGAAGAAGATATCGCAAGGCTGAAGAAATTCCGCGACAACCCTTCCGACGAAAGCTGGATCGGAGCCTGAGGAGGTTTATAAATGAGAAGCATTAATGATATCCGGGATCTGACAGTCGACGAGATCAATGAACTGATCCGTCTGGCCTGTGACATCATCGACCATCCGGAAAAGTACAGTGAGAAATGCCGCGGCAAAAAGCTGGCGACGCTGTTCTTTGAGCCCTCGACCCGTACGAGGCTGAGCTTTGAAGCCGCGATGTACGAACTGGGCGGCAATGTCCTCGGATTTTCCGAGGCGCAGAGCTCTTCCGCTGCCAAGGGCGAGAGCGTTGCGGATACCGCAAGGACGGTAGGCTGCTACGCGGACATCATCGCGATGCGCCATCCAAAGGAAGGCGCGCCTTTTGTCGCCTCGCAGCACGCGGGCGTGCCGGTCATCAATGCCGGCGACGGCGGACACAACCATCCGACCCAGACGCTGGCGGACCTTCTCACGATCTACCGTGAAAAGGGCGGTTTTGAAAACCTGACCGTAGGCCTGTGCGGCGACCTGAAGTTCGGACGTACGGTCCACAGCCTGATCAACGCCCTGGCGCGCTACAGCAATGTCCGCTTTGTGCTGATCTCCCCGGAGGAACTGAAGGTGCCGAGCTATGTCAAAAAGGACGTGATCCAGAAAAACGGCCTTCCGTACGTGCAGACGACGGATCTTGAGGCAGCGATCCCCGAACTCGACATCCTTTACATGACCCGTGTGCAGCGTGAGCGTTTCTTCAACGAGGAAGACTACCTCCGCCTGAAGGACAGCTATATCCTGGACCCGAAGAAACTGGTCGATGCCAAGGAGGACCTCTGCATCATGCATCCGCTGCCCAGGGTCAACGAGATCAGCGTTGCGATCGACAAGGACCCGAGAGCCTGCTACTTCAAGCAGGTCCTGAACGGCAAATACATGCGTATGGCCCTGATGCTCAAGCTCCTGGAGCTTGCATAACGTACTTGAGCGGGAATAAGCGAAGGAGACGAATATGAGAGTAGACGCTATACAGAACGGTATCGTTATTGACCATATCACTGCAGGCAGGGGCATGCAACTTTACGACCTGCTGGGGCTGGAAAGCCTCGGATGCCCTGTGGCGCTGATGATGAACGCGGTGAGCGGAAAGATGGGACGCAAGGATATCATCAAGATCGATGCGGAAATCCCGGTGGATCTCGACGTGATCGGTTACGTCGATCCCGGCGCGACCGTCAATTTCATCCGTGACGGCGCGCTCGTGGAGAAGCGGAATATTGAGATGCCGAAAATGCTGACCAATGTCATCCGCTGCAAGAACCCGCGCTGCATCACATCCGTGGAGCAGGAGCTGGATCATGTGTTCCGCCTGACGGATGTTAAGAACAAGATCTACCGCTGCATCTACTGCGAGACGAAAGCGAAGTAAGAGAGGATAATGAACATGAAAAAAGTGGGAATCGTCATGGGAAGCGACAGCGACCTTCCCATCATCGAAAAAGCGACAGATATGCTGAAGGCACTGGAGATCCCTTATGAGGTACATGTCTACAGCGCCCACAGGACTCCGGCGGAAGCAAAGGAATTTGCTTCCACGGCAAGGGAAAAGGGATTCGGCGTCATGATCGCGGCGGCGGGCATGGCGGCACACCTTGCAGGTGCGGTCGCCGCCAATACGACGCTTCCGGTCATAGGCATCCCCTGCAAGGGTCCGGTGCTTGACGGCCTGGATGCGCTGCTTTCTACAGTCCAGATGCCGACCGGCATCCCGGTGGCGACTGTGGCGGTCAACGGCGGTGCCAACGCGGCGCTGCTTGCAGCCGAGATCCTGGCGGTGGAAGACAGTGCGCTTGCGGCGAAGCTGGATGTAAAACGTGCTTCGGATGCCGCGAAGGTGCTGGAAAAGGACCGGGCGGTCGCAGAGAAGCTGAATGTCTGATTTAAAACAGTAATTCGGTAAAGTGCACAAAGCCGGTCAGGCTTTTTGCACCAATTTGTACATGAAAAAACATCCTTCGGATGATAAAAACAGGTGATATTCTGCTATAATTAAATCATCACACGCGGCTTTATGTTCCTTTCGGGCTGCACTGGGGTTCGCGTGTGTATTTTGGTTTTTAAAAAAAGGAGCAAAGACAGTTTATGGGCGGATTTTTCGGTGCAGTTTCACGCCGGGAGGCGGTACTGGATGTATTTTTCGGTACGGACTACCACAGCCATCTCGGTACGAGAAATGCCGGTATGTGTATGTGGGACAAAGAGAACGGGTTCCGCAGACAGATCCACTCGATCGCGAACACGCCGTTCAGGACCAAATTCGAGCACGACCTCAATGATCTTTGCGGTACGAGCGGCATCGGCTGCATCAGCGATTCCGATCCGCAGCCGCTGCTGGTGCGCTCGCACCTCGGGATCTATGCGATCACGACAGTGGGCATCATCAATAATGCCGAGGCTCTTGTAGATAAGTATTTTTCCGACCACAGGCACCAGCTGATGGCAATGAGCAACGGATCGGTCAACACGACCGAGCTGGTAGCCGCCCTGATCAATGAGGGCGACACCGTCGTGGACGGTATCCGGAAAGCGCAGGAGATGATCGAAGGTTCCATGACGATCCTTCTGCTGATGGAGAACGGGGACCTGATCGCGGCCCGTGACGAGTACGGGCGCCTTCCTGTCCTGGTCGGAAAGAACGAAGACGGACACTGCGTGTCCTTTGAGTCGTTTGCATATCACAAGCTGGACTATCAGGATGAGTATGAACTCGGACCGGGAGAGATCGTCCGGATCAGCATCGACAGCATGGAGACGCTGGTAAAAGCCGGAGATCAGCTCAAGATCTGCGGTTTCCTCTGGACTTACTACGGTTATCCCAACTCCAACTACGAAGGCCGCAATGTCGAGGTCATGCGTTATAAGAACGGCGAGCTGATGGCAAAGAAGGAGATCGAGGAAGGCACCTTCCCGGACGTTGACTTCGTAGCCGGCGTGCCGGACAGCGGACTGCCGCATGCGATCGGGTATTCCAATTTCTGCCATAAACCGTTTGCGCGCCCGTTTATCAAGTATACCCCGACCTGGCCAAGATCCTTCATGCCGCCGAACCAGTCGGTGCGCAACCAGGTCGCCAAGATGAAGCAGATCCCCGTGAAGGAACTCATCGACGGAAAGAAGCTGCTCTTCGTGGACGATTCGATCGTCCGCGGAACACAGCTGCAGGGCACGGTCGACTTCCTCTATGAGTCCGGCGCAAAGGAAGTGCATATGCGTTCGGCATGTCCGCCGATCATGCATGCCTGCAAATATCTGAATTTCTCCCGCGGCAACTCTGACATGGATCTGCTCGCGCGGCGTACGATCTTCGAGCTGGAAGGTGAAGAAGGAGAAAAGCATCTGGATGAATATGCCGACTCCACGACAGAGCGCGGCAAGTGCCTTCTCCGGACGATCTGCAAACAGTTCGGCTTCGATTCACTCGGCTACCAGTCGCTGGACGGCGTTCTGGAAGCCATCGGCATCGACCGCAGCAAGATCTGCACATACTGCTGGTCAGGCAGAGAATAAGCCGGGCAAAGAGCACCGGATGCCGGACCGGGATCAAAACCGGTCATACACTGCAACCAATCTAAAACTTTCACGATAAGGGGCCAAGAGATGCAAAATTCCCATTCTGCTTCCTACGCTGCTGCCGGTGTCAATATCGAAGCCGGCTATGAAGGCGTAAAACTCATGAAGAAACATGTGGAGAGGACGTTTATCGACGGCGTCGTTTCCGATATCGGCGGATTCGGCGGACTGTTCCGCCCGGATATGAAGGGCATGGAGGAACCCGTGCTCGTTTCCGGAACGGACGGCGTCGGCACCAAGCAGCGCATCGCGCAGCTGATGGACAGGCATGATACGGTCGGCATCGACTGCGTCGCAATGTGCGTCAACGATATCATCTGCTGCGGAGCGAAGCCGCTGTTCTTCCTGGATTACATTGCCATAGGCAAAAATGATCCCGAGAAGGTCGCGACCCTGGTCTCCGGCGTTGCGGAAGGCTGCGTACAGGCAGGATGCGCCCTGATCGGCGGCGAGACAGCCGAGCATCCCGGCACGATGGCTGCAGACGATTACGACCTTGCAGGTTTTTCCGTGGGCATCGTGGACAGGAAGAAGATCATCGACAATAAGACGATGCGTCCGGGCGACGTGGTGATCGCGCTTGCTTCCAGCGGCATCCACTCAAACGGCTATTCCCTGGTCCGCAAAGTATTCGACATCGAGCACGCGGATCTCGGAAAGGACGTCCCGGAACTCGGGACGACGCTCGGGGAGGCGCTGCTGACGCCGACCCGCATCTATGTGAAATCCGCACTGGCGGCGATCGCGGCTGCCAAGGTGCGCGGCATCAGCCACATTACCGGCGGCGGCTTCTACGAGAATATCCCGCGCAGCATCCCTGACGGGCTCTGCGCAAGGGTGGAGAAGTCAAAGATCATCATCCCGCCGGTGTTCACGCTGCTGCAGAAGACCGGGGATATCCCTGAGCGCGACATGTTCAACACCTACAACATGGGCGTCGGCATGAGCATCATCGTAAGTCCGGACACCGCGGACGCCGCGATGGAAGCCCTGAAGGCGCATGGCGAGAACGCCTATATCATCGGCGAGATCGCAGAGGCCGGTCCCGACGGCAGCAAGATCGAGATCCTTTGACGGGTCCTTCCGGAGATTTGAGAGACTATCATGGCTAAAGAAAAAAAAGATAAACTGACCCGGATCGCCGTTCTGGTATCGGGTGGAGGCACCAATCTGCAGGCGCTGATCGACGCACAGAAAGCGGGGATCATCAAAAGCGGCAGGATCGTGCTTGTCGTATCCAACAATCCGAATGCATACGCGCTGGAGCGTGCCGCCGGGGCGGGCATCCCTTCCGCGATCGTTACCAGGAAGGAATGCGGCGGGAGCAGGGAGGCTTTCGAAGAGAAACTGACCGCCTCGCTGGAAGAGGCAGGGATCGAAATGATCGTCCTTGCCGGATTTATGAGCATCTTAAGCGAGCGCTTCATATCGAGATACCGTGACCGCATCATCAACGTGCATCCGTCGCTGATCCCGTCGTTTTGCGGCGAGGGCTTCTACGGGCTGAGGGTCCATGAAGCTGCGCTCGGCTACGGCGTCAAGGTCACCGGGGCGACCGTGCACTTTGTCAACGAGATCCCCGACGGCGGACGCATCATCCTGCAGAAAGCTGTCGCGATCCGCAAAGGCGATACGCCGGAGGTGCTGCAGCGGAGAGTCATGGAACAGGCGGAGTGGAAGATCCTTCCGCGGGCCTGTGAGATGGTGGCGGCATCCCTCAAAAAACAAAAGCGGTAACGGCAGACGGAAAAGCTGCTGCCGGTATCCGGATCATCATGTATATCAGTATTCAGACACATACAGAAAAGGAGTAAGGCTATGGACATTTATGAAATCGGTTCGATCGCCGAGAAACTCAACACCAACACCTATCCCGGCCGCGGGATCATCCTCGGCGTGACGCCGGACGGATCGAAGGCAGTGGCTGCTTATTTCATCATGGGCCGCAGCGTCAACAGCCGCAACCGTGTATTTACGGAAGAACCGGACGGCATCAGCACCGAAGCGTTTGATCCGTCTCTGCTGAAGGACCCGAGCCTCATCATCTATCATCCCGTCAGGGAACGCAAGGAAGGCCTGATCGTGACAAACGGCGACCAGACCGATACGATCGCGGACGGTTTTGCCGAGGGAAGATGCTTTGAAGATTCCCTCAGGACCCGCGAGTTTGAGCCGGACGGTCCGAACTGGACACCGCGCATCTCCGGACTGCAGCTGAAGGACGGAAGCTATAAGCTCTCGATCCTTAAATCGGCTGATGCGGAAGGCACCGCATGCGTACGCCAGTTCTTTGATTATCCGCCGATGGCGGGCATGGGACATTTCATCCACACCTATGTCTGCGACGGCAATCCGATCCCGACCTTCCAGGGAGAACCGGAGAGAGTCGATATCCTCGACGACATCGACGAGTATACCGGAGTCCTCTGGAACAATTTAAACAAGGACAACCGCGTTTCCCTCTTTGTCCGTTATACGGATCTTGAGAGCGGCGAATACGAACAGCTGATCGTAAACGAAAACGTATGATATAAACCGGGCTCATCGAAAGAACGGACATGAGCAATCAAGTCACGGAAGTATTAAAGGAGGATCCTTCCCATGAATGAATTTCAACTGAAATACGGATGCAACCCCAACCAGAAACCTGCGAAGATCTACATGAAGGACGGATCCGACCTGCCGGTCGAGGTGCTGAACGGCCGTCCCGGATTCATCAATTTCCTGGATGCTTTCAACAGCTGGCAGCTGGTAAAGGAACTGAAAGAAGCGACGGGACTTCCGTCTGCGGCATCCTTCAAACATGTATCGCCTGCGGGCGCCGCAGTGGGACTTCCGCTCTCCGATACGGATAAAAAGATCTATTTTGTGGAGGATGGTGCCCAGCTGAGCCCCATCGCATGCGCATATATCCGTGCACGCGGTGCAGACAGGCTCTGCTCCTACGGCGACTGGGCTGCCCTCAGCGATACCTGTGATGCAGCGACCGCTGCCTATCTCAAGGAAGAAGTATCCGACGGCGTCATCGCCCCGGATTATACCGAAGAGGCACTGGCGATCCTTAAGACAAAGAAGAAGGGCAACTACAACGTCGTCAAGATCGACCCGGACTATGTGCCTGCACCCGAAGAGTGCAAGGATGTGTTCGGCGTGACCTTTGAACAGGGCCACAATAACTTTAAGATCGACGAGAGCCTCCTTCAGAACATCGTATCAAAGAACAAAGAGCTTACGGAGCAGGCTAAGATCGACATGATCGTTGCCCTGATCACGCTCAAGTATACACAGTCCAATTCCGTTTGCTACGTCAAGGACGGTCAGGCGATCGGTGTCGGTGCCGGACAGCAGAGCCGTATCCACTGCACCAGACTTGCGGGACAGAAGGCTGACAACTGGTATATGCGCCAGAACCCGAAGGTGCTCGGGCTTCAGTTCGTTGACGGCATCCGCCGTCCGGACAGGGACAACGCGATCGACGTCTATACTTCCGATGAATATGAAGATGTTCTCCGCGACGGTGAATGGCAGCGCATCTTCAAGGTAAAGCCCGAAGTTCTGACTGCAGAGGAAAAGAAGGCATGGATCGCGACACAGTCCGGCGTGACGGTCGGTTCCGACGCGTTCTTCCCGTTCGGCGACAATGTCGAGCGCGCACGCAAGTCAGGCGTACAGTATATCGCGGAGCCGGGCGGATCGATCCGCGATGACCACGTCATCATGACGGCGGACAAATACAACATGGTGCTGGCATTTACCGGCATGAGACTGTTCCATCATTGATCTTTGACGAGGAGGAAGACGCCCATGAACATCATGGTGGTTGGCGGCGGCGGAAGAGAGCACGCCATTATCAAGAAACTGAGGGAAAACAGTACCGTTGACAAGATCTATGCGCTTCCCGGAAACGGCGGGATGAGCGCCGAAGCGGAATGCGTGAATATCGGGGCAAAGGATATCGAAGCCATCACGGCATTTGCCGGGGATCCTGCCAATGCGGTCGATTATGCCGTTGTCGCGCCGGATGACCCGCTGGTGCTCGGATGCGTCGACGCGCTTGAAGCCATCGGCATCCCCTGCTTCGGACCGCGCGCCAATGCCGCGATCATCGAGGGAAGCAAGGTGTTTTCCAAGAACCTGATGAAAAAATACGGTATTCCGACGGCTCAGTACGAAGTGTTCGACGATATGGACGCGGCGCTTAAGTATCTTGAGACGGCGCCGATCCCGACGGTCATCAAGGCCGACGGCCTCGCGCTCGGCAAGGGCGTCATCATTGCCATGACGCGGGAAGAAGCAAGGAATGCCGTTGTCAGCATGATGCAGGACAAGGTCTTCGGAAAGAGCGGAGACCACATCGTTATTGAAGAATTCCTGGAAGGACCGGAGGTATCCGTTCTGTCCTTTACCGACGGAAAGACGGTCGTGCCGATGATCTCTTCCATGGATCACAAGAGGGCGGGGGACAATGACACCGGCCTCAACACAGGCGGCATGGGCACGGTGGCGCCGAACCCGTACTACACGGATGCGGTCGCAGAAGAGTGCATGGAGAAGATCTTCCTTCCGACGATCCATGCCATGAATGCCGAAGGACGCAGCTTCAAGGGCTGCCTTTACTTCGGACTTATGATCACCAAGGACGGACCGAAAGTGATCGAGTATAACTGCCGCTTCGGAGACCCGGAGACCCAGGTCGTTCTGCCGCTGCTGGAGTCGGATCTGCTGACGATCATGCAGGCAGTGACGGACGGACGCCTCGCGGAGACCGAAGTAAAGTTCAGTGATAAGTATGCCTGCTGCGTCATCATGGCGTCGGAAGGCTATCCCGTCAAGTATGAGAAGGGATTCGAACTTACGATCCCTGAGGAGATCGCGGACAGGGTCTATGTTGCCGGCGCGGTCATCAGGGACGGGAAGCTCCTTACGAACGGCGGAAGAGTGCTGGGCTGCACGGCCGTTGCCGGGAGCCTTAAGGAAGCCGTCAGCGAAGCTTATAAGCTTGTGGACAGGGTGCATTTCGATAACCAGTATTATCGTCATGATATCGGCCAGAGAGCGCTGAAGGCAGGCTGCTGAAATAATGTAAACCGGACGGCGGTTTTGTGAAAACGAGACCGCCGGTCCGCTGATCCTTACGAAATCATCCGGTCACAACGACCGGTCAATCATGCATATAAGGAGAAACCAGATGGTATACAGAGTATTTGTTGAAAAGAGAAAGGAACTGGCGCATGAGGCGTCGAGTCTTTTCAGCGATGCGCGCAACCTGCTCGGGATCGGGAATCTTGAAGACGTACGCATCATCAACAGGTATGATGCCGAGAATATCGATAAGCCGCTGTTCGACTATGCGGTGAAGACCGTCTTTTCCGAGCCGCAGGTAGACATCGTCTTCGGCGAGGATGAACTTGCCCTCGGCAAGGCGCATGTGTTTGCCGTCGAATACCTGCCGGGACAGTTCGATCAGAGAGCGGACTCGGCCGCGCAGTGTATCCAGATCATCAGCCAGAAGGAACGCCCTCTGGTCCGTTCCGCGAAGGTATATGCGCTTTACGGGAATCTTACGGACGATGAGATCAGCGCGATCAAGAAATACGTGATCAACCCGGTCGAAGCGAGAGAAGCCGGATTTGAAAAGCCGGATACGCTGAAAGCGGAATATGAGATCCCGACGAAAGTCGCGGTCCTTGACGGTTTCCGCTCGTTTACAAAAGAAGAGCTGGAGGAGTTTATCCGCAAAAACGGCCTGGCCATGGATATCGACGACATCCTGTTCTGCCAGAGCTACTTTAAGGAAGAGGACAGGGATCCCACGATCACCGAGATCAAGATGATCGATACTTACTGGTCTGATCACTGCCGCCATACGACGTTCAACACCATCATCGACAAGGTCAGCTTTGAGGATGAACTGGTACAGAAGGCCTATGACGAGTATCTTGCCACGAGAAAGGACCTGAACCGTACGAAGCCGGTATCCCTGATGGATATCGGAACGCTGGCGGTGAAGGCGCTCAAGAAAGCCGGCAGGATGGACAAACTCGATGAGTCCGAAGAGATCAACGCCTGCACGGTAAGGATCAAGGTCGAGGTGGAAGGCAAAGAAGAAGACTGGCTGCTCCTTTTCAAAAACGAGACCCACAACCATCCTACGGAGATCGAGCCTTTCGGCGGCGCGGCCACCTGTATCGGCGGTGCGATCCGCGACCCGCTCTCCGGAAGATCCTATGTATATTCCGCGATGCGCCTGACCGGTGCGGCTGACCCGCTCGTGCCCGTCAGCGAGACGATCCCCGGCAAGCTTCCGCAGCGAAAGATCGTAACGACCGCTGCCAACGGCTACAGCTCTTACGGCAACCAGATCGGTCTGGCTACAGGTATGGTAGACGAGCTCTATCATCCCGGATACGCTGCGAAGCGTATGGAGATCGGCGCGGTCGTGGCGGCGGCTCCGGCATGCAATGTACGCCGTGAGGTCCCCGCTCCGGGCGATGTCGTCATACTGCTTGGCGGAAGCACCGGCAGAGACGGTATCGGCGGCGCGACCGGTTCATCCAAGGCGCATGACAGCCACTCTGTCGAAAACTGCGGCGCTGAGGTGCAGAAGGGCAATGCGCCCGAAGAGCGCAAGCTCCAGAGACTGTTCAGAAACGCCGAGGCTTCCAGGCTGATCAAGCGCTGCAATGACTTCGGCGCAGGCGGCGTATCCGTTGCGATCGGCGAGCTTGCGGACGGACTCGACATCGACCTGAACGCGGTTCCGAGAAAATACGAGGGACTCGACGGAACGGAGCTTGCCATCAGTGAATCCCAGGAGCGTATGGCCTGCTGCGTGGAGGCAAAAGACGAGGCAAGGTTCCTTGAGCTTGCGGCGGAAGAAAACCTGCAGGCATGCAGGGTCGCCGTAGTAAAAGCGGAGCCGCGCCTGACCATGACCTGGAACGGCGTCAGGATCGTGGATATCAGCCGTGCGTTCCTCAACACGAACGGCGCGGAAAAGCACATCACCGTGGAAGCCGCAAAACCCGAACTGAAGCCGCAGACTTTTGCGGGCAGTTTTACGGAACAGATGAAAGCGATGGCGGGAAGCCTCGACTGCTGTTCGAGAAGGGGATTGAGCGAGCGTTTTGACTCCACGATCGGCGCGGGCACGGTGCTGATGCCTTTCGGAGGCAAATACCAGCAGACCCCGATCCAGGCGATGGTGCAGAAGATCTCCGTCGAAGAAAAACATACGGATGACTGTTCCGTCATGTCCTGGGGCTATGATCCGTGGCTGACCGAACAGAGCCCGTTCCACGGCGCTTATCTCGCAGTTGCGGATTCCGTCTGCAAGCTGGTGGCGACCGGCGCGGAATTCAAAGACGTATATTTGAGTTTCCAGGAATACTTTGAGAAGCTCGGACACGATCCGAAGAGATGGGGCAAGCCTCTGTCCGCTCTGCTCGGCGCATTCCGCGCCCAGATGGAGCTCGGGATCGGTGCGATCGGCGGCAAGGACTCCATGTCCGGCACATTCGAACAGATCCATGTTCCGCCGACACTGGTCTCCTTTGCGATCACCACTGCAAAGACGAAAGACATCGTTTCGCCGGAGTTCAAGGAAGCCGGCCGCAGCCTTATCCAGATCATTCCGAATTACGGTACGGACGGTCTGCCGGAGGCGGCATCCCTGCTTGAGACCTTTGATCTTGTGACCGGGATCCTTCGTGCGGGCAATGCTGACGCCTGCTATACGCCGGGCATCGGCGGCATTGCCGAAGCGGTCCTGAAGATGGCGATCGGAAACGGCTTCGGATTTGCATTTGACGACTCTCTGGAGATCCCCGAGATCTTCGGAAAGAAATACTGCACCTTCCTTCTTGAGATGAAGGACGGCGTGAAGATCCCGGACGGAAACTACAGTGTCCGGAAGATCGGCACCGTCACGGATGACCGCGAAGCAAAGATCAGCCGGCGCGGCGAGAGCCTGGATCTTTCAGGACTCCAGCAGATCTATGAGGACAAACTCGAGAGCGTTTTTGCCTGCAATATCAGCCAGGGCGAGGGAAAGCCGGAGAACTTCCGCTACGAAGCAAAGGAATGGGCGGCACCGCTTGTAAAGACGGCAAAACCGAAGGTCCTGATCCCGGTATTCCCGGGCAACAACTGCGAGTACGACAGCGCGAAGGCAATGCGGGACGCAGGCGCCGAGGCAGAAGTTTTCATCATCAAGAACCTGACGGCGGATGCGGTCTCACGCAGCGTGGAGGATTTTGCGGCAAAGGTGAAAGGATCGCAGATGATCTTTATCCCGGGCGGATTCTCGGGCGGCGACGAGCCCGACGGCAGCGGCAAGTTCATCACGGCGTTCTTCCGCAACGGGGAGATCAAGGAAGCCGTAGGAGACCTTCTCGATAACCGCGGCGGCCTGATGTGCGGTATCTGCAACGGATTCCAGGCCCTGATCAAACTGGGACTGGTCCCGTACGGCAGGATCATCGATACCGACGCAAGCTGTCCGACGCTGACATTCAACACCATCGGCAGGCACCAGTCCCGCATCATACGCACGAGGA
>JAFPHE010000064.1 GCA_017388745.1 Lachnospiraceae bacterium
GCAGCCTGCTCCAGGATCCCGGAGTAATCCTCGCGATGCGGGCAGTATACCATGTAGGTATCGGCTTCCCTGCGGCAGACGATGCCGCCCGAATCCTGGACGGATGCGCGAAGCTGCGCGCCGATCCTGCGCAGCACGTTGTCGCCGTAAGCCTTGCCGTAGCGCTCGTTGATCATACGGAAATGGTTGACGTCCACGATGACCGCATCCATGACGGTGTCCTTGTGGTGCTGGTCAAGCTGCTCCGCGTAGCGGTAGAAGTATTCCTTGTTATAGAGGCCGGTCAGCTCGTCGCGCTCGGTCGACTGGATGATGTCGCGGTCCTCGAAAAGCTCGATCGTGCGCAGCACTCTGGCCAGGATGACGCCGATCGGGGGATAGGGCTTGGGTATGAAATCGGTGGCGCCGAGGTTCAGGCTCTCGATCTCCGCCTCGCGCTCCGCCGTCATGACGATGACGGGAATGCCGGAAAGGCTGTTGTCCTCGCGGACCGCCTTCAGCACTTCCAGACCGGACATGCCGGGCATCAGGATATCCAGCAGGACGAGGGACAGGGAATCCTTGTTGTCACGGATCATCTGCAGGGTCTCGGGGCCGTCGCAGGCAGTGATGACTTCATAATCACTGCACAGCATTTCCTTGAGTATCTCCCGGTTGATGAGCTCGTCATCTGCTATGAGGATCTGGCGTTTTCCGTTCGCCGAATGGAATTTCTCGTGGCTTTTCAGCATGGTGTATGTTCTCCTTACAAAAGATCCCGGCTGTCGGCAGGATCAGCTTCTGATCAGGCTTTCGAGGGTCTCGAACAGCGCTTCCGGATGGATGGGTTTGCTCAGGTGGGCGTTGAGGCCTGCCTGGAGGCTCCGCTGCACATCCTCGTCGAAGGCATTGGCAGTGAGCGCGATGATCGGGACCTCTTTTGCGTCGGGACGGTCGAGCGCGCGGATCGCGCGGGTCGCCTCGAGGCCGTCCATCTCGGGCATGCGGATATCCATGAGGATCGCCGAATAGCTGCCCGGTTCGGACGCGGCGAACTTCTCGACCGCGATCTTTCCGTTGACCGCAAGGTCGGCCTTCACACCGCGTGTCTCAAGGATCATGACAATGATCTCGGCGTTGATGGCAACGTCCTCCGCGATCAGGATCCGGCGGCCTTCAAGATCGACTGTCTTCCCCTCATCCGCGGCGGCGATGCCTTTCCGCCTTCTCGCGGAACGGAACTCCTCGAGCACCGCATCCGCAAAGAGCGGCTTTGCGATAAAGCTGTCGACGCCGGCGCCGATCGCCTCTTCCAGGACGTCGTCCCAGCGGTACGCCGTCAGGATGATGATTGCCGACTCATGGCCGATGATCTCCCGCAGGCGGCGGGACGTTTCCACGCCGTCCATGCCGGGCATCTGCCAGTCGACGAGGATCAGGTCGTAGGGCTCGCGGCGCGCGTGGCGGAGACGGGCCATGCCGATCGCTTCCTCGCCGGAGGCGGCCGTTTCCGCGGCGATACCTGCCTTTTCGAGGACCAGCTGCGCGTGTTCGCAGGCGAGCGGGTCGTCATCCACGACAAGGACCGTCATCTCGTCCGGACGGAGCTCCACATCCCCGGACGCCAGTGCCTCCAGATCCCGTGTGTCCGCGTCCTGCAGGGTAACGGTGACGGTAAAGACCGAACCTTTGCCCTTTTCGCTCTCCACCTCGATATTGCCGTTCATCATCTCGATGATGTTTTTGGTGATGGCCATGCCGAGGCCGGAGCTGCCGTAACGGTTCGTGTTGGAGGAATCCTCCTGTGTGAAGGTATCGAAGATATGCGGCAGGAACTCCTTGCTCATGCCGATGCCGGTGTCCGAGATCTTAAAGCGCAGCGTGCTCCGTCCCTCGAAGCGGTTGGTCCGTTCGACAGAGAGCGTGACGCTTCCGCCTTCGGGCGTGAACTTGACGGCGTTGCCGAGGATGTTGATCAGCACCTGGCGGAGCTTCATGTTGTCGCCGATATAGTAGTTGTCCACGTCGCTCAGCAGGCGGCAGTGATAATCCAGGCCTTTGTCGCTGCACTGGGAGCTGAACATCGTATTGACTGCCTCAAGGAGCTTCTGGAACGAGAAGAGCTCGTTCTTCAGCGTCATGCGGCCGGACTCGATCCTCGACATATCGAGGATATCGTTGATCAGGCTGAGCAGATGCTCCGCGGAGGAACCGATCTTCTCGAGATAGCCCCTGGTCGTTTCCGGGACCTCGGGATCGTTCAGGGCAATGTTGTCGAGTCCGATGATGGCGTTCATCGGGGTACGGATCTCATGGCTCATGCTCGAGAGGAAGGCGGTCTTCGCGCGGCTTGCCTGCTCCGCCGCCGCGAGGGCGTCGCTGAGCGCCTGCTGCTGCGAGAGCGTCTTTCTCATCTCGGCGTCGATGACCGTGAAGCCGATGGCGATGGCATGGACGGTGCCGTCCGCGCGCTCGCCCGGATTCCGGACGCCGGCGCAGCGGATCATCTCATAATAATCGCTGCCGCCGCGGTGCGCGAGATAGCGGTAAGCGAGGATCTTCTCCGTAAGGAGCGCCTCCCGGATCGTCGCGGGATCGATGAACTTCAGGAAGCCCTCGCGGAACGCCTCGTCGACGTGCTCGTCGGCATAGGCCGCAAAGGTCTTATAGTACGGAAAATGCACGCCCTCCGGGATAGCATCCGGATCCCCGTGGTCCGAACGGTAGCAGACGGCGTCGTCCGCGTCCAGGTCGACATGGTAGACGCTGCGGTAGTCCGCCGACATGGCGGTGATCATGTCGTACTGCTCGGAACGGCGCTTCTCCTCCTCGAGGAGCTTTCCCTGCAGGGAAAGACGCTGTTCCATCTCCTCCTGCTTCGCGCGCGAAGCGGCTTCCGCGGTCTCGCGCACAAAACGTTCCTGCGTGTTCCGGCGGCTCTGGTGGATGATGTATCCGAACATGGCGAGGAGCGCGAGGATCGTGAGCAGCGACTGAATGACGCTGCGCCGGATGATGTCGTAAGTGATCGGGCTGATCTTCTCGGTGATGACGCTCTCGCGGATCAGGTAGGTCAGCAGCCAGTCGGTGCCGCCGACGGGAACGTAGCTCAAGGTCTCGCGGATCCCGTCATAGGTGAAGGAGACAGCACCCTTCTGCTGCTCCTGGAAGGCGGTAAGAAAACCGTCATAGGAATAACCCGCCTCAAAATCGGCGTGCGTCATGGCGTCGAGCAGGTTTGCCTCGACCGCGAGGCCGCCGAGGACGGTATTGGTCAGCGGAATGCCGTCTTTCGTGTAAATGTTGCAGAAAGTCGCCTCCCCGCTGGTGGAAGAGATCGAAGCGCCGGCCAGCATCTCCTGCATGTCGATCTCCATGAAGCAGGCCTTCAGCTGTTTGCCTTCGAGGCTGAGATCGACCGGCACGGCGATGACGACCATCTTTTCCGGGGTGTCCAGGTTGAAGATGGAGATCGAAGGCTCCGTAAGATGCATGTAGTCGATCTTGTAGTCGTCGGTGTCGGTGCGGGTGCCCTCCGCGGTATACATGAGACCGTCGGAGTCAATGAATGCGAACTTGTTGAGGGAGTAGAGCTTCCTCATGCGTGCCTGGTATGCCTGCAGATGCGCTTCGTCGCTTAAGTCATCCTCATCCATGAGGCCGATCGCGGTATTGAGCTCCAGGATCCTGTTCTGAAGGTTGTTTTCCACGACGCTCTCGCGGCGCCCGGCCAGCTCGTCCAGATAGAGCAGGCTGACGGTGCGGACCGCCTCTTCCGTATCCTTTCTTGCGCTCCGCGCGGTATAAATCGTTCCGAATATCAGTATGATCAGCACGATCAGGCTGCCCAGGACAGCCACGCGCGCCGTAATGTTTTTCCTGCCGGTTTCCATAGGGATCCCTCCTCATGAACACCTGCCGCATCCGTTTCCTGCGGCAGCAGACTTTCGTACAATTCCCTATCATAGTTATATCTCAAAACGGCTTTCATTTCCACAGGAAAAGTCGCACGCGCGCCGCAAAGAGACCGCTGATCCGCCCGGCCGGGGGAAGGAGAAGAAGGGGACCGGGCGCCTTCCGTAAGGATCCTGTAAGAAGCCCTTCATGTAAAGTTAACTTGACGCAGATGAGGCGCGGTGCTATATTGGAGCCATGGAAAGGAAACTTTACATCATGAAGAACCGGATCGAAGAGATAAGAAACGAAAAAGGAATAAAGCAGGAGGACTTCGCGAAGCTGATGGGCGTCTCGCGGCAGACGATCAGCTCGCTCGAAAACGGGCGCTACAACCCATCCATCCTGCTGGCGCATAAGATCGCGGCGTATTTCGGCATGGCGATCGAGGAAGTATTCATATTTGAGGAGGAGTGACCATGTATTACAACAATAAAAGACTGGCGCTGAGCATCTTCTGGATGGTCCTCGGCATCGTGCTGATCATACTGAACATGACGGACGTGCTCGATCAGAGCATCTACTCCGGCATGGGCAGCGCGCTTACGGTGGTGGGCTTCTTCCAGGCAATGCGGAACTTACGCTACAGGAAGGACAAAGACTATCGGGAAAAGATCGACACGGAGCTCGGGGATGAGCGCAACAGCTTCCTCCGAATGAAGAGCTGGGCGTGGACAGGATACATCGTCGTGCTCGCGGAAGGGATCGGCGTGGTCATCGCGATGATCACGGGACAGGAGCTCCTGTGCCGGGTGCTGAGCTGGTCGGTCTGCCTGATCGTCGGAGTCTACTGGATCACCTACATGGTCCTCAGCCGGAAATACTGAAGCGGAGCCTGCCGTATCGTAAGCAGTCTGATACCCTTAAGAGACCGCCCGGTTTCAAAATGAAACTACGGCGGTTGCCAAACTGTTTCCCTATAGTATAATGAAGATGAAGGGACAAAGGATGCCCGGAGATCCGGGGATCGCCCGGGAAATATCCGGAAAGCATCCGGGAAATGCAGAATTATGTAAACTGAATCAGCGGCTGAGGGAAGAATATCGGACAGCCCGGATGATAGAATGCAGTCGTAAGGCAGGAGGAGAAAAAACATGAAACCGGATTGGGATTATGACTGGCACTACGACAGGAACAACGACGGAGAACTGGACTTCTTCGAAAGATACGAAAGGGACGACGACCTGGACCGCTACGCAGGACGCGGATACTATGCGGATCACAGCCTCGGGATCGACGACCCCGACGACTATGAAGACGAAGATGATTTTGACCGGGACGACGACTTCGGGGGCGACGACGACTACTAAAGCCGTGAAGCTTCCGCAAAAGAGCGGCGGGAGTCCGGCTGAGATGCCGCGATCACATCAGCGGTACAGAGATGCAGTA
>JAFPHE010000065.1 GCA_017388745.1 Lachnospiraceae bacterium
GAGCGTGTCCAGGAATGAAGCCTCTTTCAGCTTGATAAACTTCATCACGCCGGTCGAACGCGTGACGATCAGTTCATCTCCGCTTCTGACCTCTGTCCCGTCCGCACCGTCACACGAGACCAGCTGGATATCGGTATGCGGTATGATCCGGACTTTGTCCGCAGCGGACAGCACAATGGATCTGGTATTGATCGAATGCGGGCATATCGGGGTGAGGATCAGCAGTTTTGCCGACGGCTCCGCGATCGGACCGCCCGCGGAAAGGGAGTACCCCGTTGAACCGGTGGGGCTTGCGACAAGCACGCCGTCCGCCCGGTAGGTGTTGAGCAGGGTATCGTTAACATAGACCGCGTACTCCATCATGTGTATGGAGTCGTTTTTGCCAAGCAGCACGTCGTTGAGCGCGAACTCCCGGAAAATGATCCGTCCGTTCCGCTTCAGCCTGGCCGCCAGCATCATCCTCTCTTCGATCTGAAAGTCGTCACTGACGAGCCGTTCCGCCAGCGAACCGTAGTCCGTGATCTCCGAGACCTCCGTCAGATAACCCATATGGCCGCGGTTGATACCGATAAATGCGACCGAACGCCCGAATGCCGCCCTTGCAGCGCGCAGCATCGTGCCGTCTCCGCCGACCGTGATCACGCAGTCCACATGCTCCGGGATCCGGAAATCCCTTCCGAGATATCCTTCATAGATCTCGTAGGATACACGGCTGCCGTAGGTATCAAAACGCTCGATCAGCTTCTGCGTAGTATTCTCGATGGACTGATTCTTATTCTCGCTGATAATGATGTAAAAGTTCTTCATTATGTCTTATCCAGCTGCCGGTGCGCTTCATCTGTCAGGTCCCGGATATAGTTCCCGCCGAACTGATCCGGTACCGTCTTCGTTGTTTCGTTTTTCCTGATATGGATCAGGTATTCTATATTGCCCTCAGGGCCTTTGATCGGGCTGTAAGTAAGCCCGAGGATCTCAAAGCCCAGAGTCCTGCAAAGATCCGTGATGCGTAAGACAACACTGTTGTGGACTGCCTTGTCGCGCACAACGCCCTTTTTCCCGACTTCTTCCCTTCCGGCTTCAAACTGCGGCTTGATGAGACAGACCATCTCTGCGCCGTCTCTCAGAAGCGGGTAAGCCGCCGGGAGCACCTTGTCAAGTGAAATAAAGGACACATCCACAGAAGCAAAATCAAGCGCTTCCCCGCCGATATCCTCCGGGACCACGTAGCGGATGTTTGTCTTTTCCATGCAGACCACCCGCTCATCATTACGCAGTTTCCATGCCAGCTGCCCGTGTCCGACGTCGACCGCAAACACCTTCACGGCTCCGTTCTGCAGCATACAGTCCGTAAAGCCTCCTGTTGAGGCGCCGATATCCATGCATACGCAGCCGGCAAGGTCAATGCCGAACTCACGGATCGCTTTCTCCAGCTTCAGGCCGCCGCGGCTCACGTATTTCAGTCCCTGGCCTCTCACCTCGATATTGAGGGACTCATCGTCAGTAAACGATGATCCGGCTTTATCCTCCTTCACACCATTCACATATACGATACCGCTCATAATGACGGTCTTGGCTTTTTCCCTGCTTTCTGCAAGTCCCCGCTCAAAGAGCAGGACATCCAGTCTCTTCTTTGCCATCACGATTTCCTGTCTATAAGATAAACAAGGAGCTCTTCCAGGAACGGATGGTCTCCGATCCCCCGGATGATCTCAAGAGCGCGGTCCGTAAATGAGCGGACGTCCCTGACGGAACGCTCCATGCCGTAATGAGTCAGCCAGGTCACCTTGCCGTTTGCCGCATCGGACCCGATCGGTTTGCCGAGTTCGCTCTCGCTCGCCGTAACGTCCAGAATGTCATCCTGGATCTGGAAAGCCATGCCGATACAACCGGCAGCCTCTTCCAGCCGTGCGACCGTTTCCGCATCCGCACCCGCAAGCACCGCGCCGATCATGAATGAGCCTTCGATCAGCGCACCGGTCTTCAGCTTGTATATGAACTCCAGCTGCTTTGCGTCGGGCTGCTTTCCCGTCAGCTGTACATCCACCGTCTGGCCGCCGATCATACCGTAAATGCCGGTCTTTCGCGCGAGGATCGCGATCGCTTCCGCTTTTGCTTCAGCAGGTGCGGTCGATGCCGATGCCGTTTCAAACGCATAGATCATCAGTCCGTCACCTGCGAGCGTTCCCATATCCTCACCGTACTTAGCCCAGGTGCTCGGCACGCCCCGGCGCAGGACGTCGTTGTCCATACAGGGAAGGTCATCATGCACCAGGGATGATGAATGGATCATTTCCATCGCCGCCATAAATGGCATAAGGATCTTATGATCTTCTTCTCCGAATGATCCGGCGCCGCCGCGGCACAGCTCGTAGACCGCCTGCATCATCATGGGACGTAAACGCTTGCCCCCGTTGATAACGGAATAATTGCATGCTTCGAAAATCGTCTTCTGAAAGCCTTCTTCCTTCGGTAGATAAGCTGTAATATCCCTGCTGATCGCTTCCGAGCGGGCTTTCATCTCTTCTTTAAAGGTCATGATTCTTCTCCTTCGTTCAGGATCCGGATCTTTTTTTCCACTTTATCTATCCCGGACTCCGCATGGCGGATCAGTCTGAGGCCTTCCTCATAAAGCCGGAAGCTGTCTTCCAGGCCGGTCTCTTCATCCTCCATCTTTTCCAGGATCTCGTCCAGCCTTGCAAAGCTTTCTTCGATAGACAGGCTCTTTTCCGCCTCTTCCGCGACCGCTGTCTTTATTGTCTTTGCCATAACATATCCTCCGTTCCGGTCACAGAAGATGTCACCTTGCCATCCTTCAGATAAGTCGTGATCGTATCTCCCGGACTGACATCCAGTACTGACCGGATACCTTTGCCGTCCGGTCCCTTCACATAACCGTAGCCCCCGCTCATCTTTTTCAGCGGGGAATGGCCTTCAAGCCTTGCCGCCGTGATCTGCAGGCGGTTCCTTGTGATAAGAGCCTTATCTCCCATATCCCGCTGAAGCCTGTCTTCCGCAGTCTCCAGCCTTCTGCTGCAATCGGCCGCCTTCTGCCGGATCAGCTGCCCGGCTGTCCGATGTATGGTCTCAAGACGTTCCTTCTTATTCTGCAGCACGCTTTGCGGTGAAAGCCTCTGCAGGCGTTCCGCCGATGCTTCCAGCCGGTGTCTGATGATGCGGATCCGCTGCATGATATTGCGGTCCAGCGTTCCCCTGCAGGCGGCCAGCTCCTCTTCGAAAGCATCATATTCGAAACTTGCCAGTTCCGCCGCTGCGGAAGGAGTAGGCGCCCGCCTGTCTGCAACAAAATCCGCGATCGTAAAGTCCGTCTCATGTCCCACTGCCGAGATCACGGGCGTCTCCGCATCAAAGATCGCTCTCGCCACGCATTCTTCGTTAAACGCCCAGAGATCTTCGATCGATCCGCCGCCGCGTCCGACGATCAGGACGTCGAGTCCCATGCGGTCAAGTTGTCCGATGCCCCGTACGATGCTTTCCTTCGCGCCCTCTCCCTGCACCCGCGCGGGATA
>JAFPHE010000008.1 GCA_017388745.1 Lachnospiraceae bacterium
GTCCGCCGGCAGGGCAATAACGTCATCTATATCGCAAAAAAAGAAAGTCCGCATTCCATGCGCATCTCCACGACCGTCGGGATGAGTCTGCCGATGTACTGCACCGGCGTGGGCAAGGCAATCCTCGCCTACCTTCCGCAGGAAGAGCAGGATGCGGTCATTTCCGAGACCGATTTCTGCACTCTTACGGACAATACGCATGTCAGCGAAGCGACGCTGCGTTCCGAACTGAAGAAGATCCGGTCACAGGGTTTCGCTCTGGACAGCGAGGAAATGGAATACGGTCTGACCTGTGTTGCGGTGCCGATCCTGAATCCGCAGAGCTATCCGATCGCGGCGATCAGCTGCTCGGGACCGACCATCCGTATGTCGCCCGAAAAGATCGCGGTCTGTCAGAACGAACTGCGCTCAAGCGCGGCAAGGCTCGCGTCACTGCTGGCCTGAGCCCGTTTCCGGTCACTATAACCTTGCACAATTACAACAATGAAACATTGTAACTATTTTTTCTTTCGCCGTCATTGACGATGCGCCTGAAATATCTTAACATAATATTGACAATTTCCGCACATTGTGCGGCAATGATGTACAACCAATGCGTTTGGCATTTTTAAGGAGGGCAAATACCTATGTACAACCACTTATTGTATGAAGTGAATGACGGCATAGCCGTCATCTCCATCAACAATCCCAAGTCGCTCAACGCGCTGAACACGGAGACGATCGAAGAGCTTGGCGCCTGCATCAACGCAGTTGCGGCTGACTCCTCGGTAAAGGGCCTGATCATCACCGGTGCCGGTCCGAAGTCCTTCGTTGCCGGCGCGGACATTTCCGAGATGGTCAATTCCGGCGCTGAAAAGGGCAGAAGCTTCGCAATGCTGGCAGACAAAGTCTTCTCCAGCCTGGAAGCACTCCCGATCGTCACCATCGCTGCGGTCAACGGCTACGCACTGGGCGGCGGATGCGAGCTCGCTATGGCATGCGACATCCGTGTTGCTTCCGACAATGCGATCTTCGGGCAGCCTGAAGTCGGTCTGGGCATCATCCCGGGATTCGGCGGAACACAGCGTCTTGCAAGACTGATCGGCAAGGGCCGCGCAAAGGAGCTCATCCTTACCACCGACCGCATCAACGCCGAAGAGGCTTACAGGATCGGCCTTGCAAACAAGGTCACCACGAAAGAAGAACTGCTGACCGTCTGCACGGATATGATCCGCCGTGTACTGAAGAACGGCCCGTTCGCAGTCGCAGTCGCAAAGCGCTGCATCGAGAGCGGTATGGATATGGATCTTCAGAACGGTCTCCAGATGGAAGCGGATGCTTTCGGTCTCTGCTTCGCTACAGATGAAAAGATGGAAGGAATGACAGCATTTCTTGAAAAGAGAAAAGCAAATTTCGGAGGTGCCAAATGAGCAATTTCAAAAAAGTAACTGTTGACGGCAATACCGCCGCCGCAATGGCTTCGTACGCGTTTACCGAAGTCGCAACGATCTACCCGATCACCCCGTCTTCCGTCATGGCGGAGATGATGGATGAGTGGGCAGCCAACGGCAAAAAGAACATTTTCGGCGAGAAGGTCGAGATCCGTGAGATGCAGCACGAAGGCGGCGCAGCCGGTGCTCTTCACGGCGCTCTTCAGGGCGGTGCTCTCGGTGCCACCTATACCGCCAGCCAGGGCCTGATGCTGATGCTTCCCAACATGCACAAGATCGCCGGCGAACTGCTTCCCGGTGTCTTCCATGTCAGCGCACGTGCCCTTGCATCCAACGCACTTTCCATTTACGGCGATCATCAGGACGTAATGAACTGCCGCGCTACCGGTTTCACCATGCTGGTAGGCAGTACCGTACAGCAGGCATTCCATATGGGTGTTGTCGCACATCTTGCTGCGATCAAGAGCCATATCCCGGTCCTTCATTTCTTTGATGGTTTCCGTACCAGCCATGAGTATCAGAAGATCGAAGTCCTCGACTACGATACTCTTGCAAAGCTTGTAGATTATGATGCCCTCAAAGCTTTCCGTGACAATGCGCTGAACTCCGATCATCCGAAGTCACGCGGATCGGCAGAGAGCCCGGATGTCTTCTTCCAGGCACGTGAGTCGACCAACAAATACTATCTGGAAGTTCCCGGAGTGATCGAGGAATACCTTGGCAAGATCAATGAGATCTGCGGAACCGACTATAAGCCCTTCAACTATTTCGGTGCCGAGGATGCAGAGCACATCATCATCACCATGGGCTCTTCCGCAGGCGTTGTCCGTGAAGCACTCGACTACTGGAATGCACGCGGTAAGAAGCTCGGCCTGGTAGAGGTCCATCTCTATCGTCCGTTCTGCTCCGACCAGCTTCTGGCAGCGATCCCCGCTACCGTTAAGAAGATCGCAGTCCTCGACAGAACGAAGGAGCCCGGCGCTCCCGGCGAGCCTCTGTACCTCGATGTCTGCAACGCACTGTTCGGCGCAGGCAGAAGCGACATCAAGGTCGTCGGCGGCAGATACGGCCTCGGTTCCAAAGACTTCACCCCGATGGACGTCATGGCTGTATACCAGAACCTGGATCAGGCAGAGCCGAAGAACGGCTTCACCGTATCCATCGTTGATGACGTCACCAATACTTCCCTTCCGGATTTCGCAGAGCCGTTTGACTCCACACCGGACGGCAACTTCTCATGTAAGTTCTGGGGACTCGGTTCTGACGGTACCGTCGGCGCCAACAAGTCCGCAGTCAAGATCATCGGCGACAACACCGACTACAACGTACAGGCTTATTTCGCATATGACGCAAAGAAATCCGGCGGCGTAACGATCTCCCACCTTCGTTTCGGTCCGAAGGAGATCAAGGGTTCCTATCAGATCAAGGCGGCAAACTTCATCGCATGCCACAACCAGGCATACGTCGACAAGTATCCGCTGATCGATGACCTGAAGGAAGGCGGCGATTTCCTTCTTAACACTATCTGGTCCGACGAAGAGCTCGAGCAGAATCTTCCGGCAGAGCTGAAGAGAAAGATCTATGAGAAGAAAGCTAAGTTCTTCACACTGGATGCTTTCCATATCGCCAAGAACCTCGGCCTGGGCAGCCGTATCAACATGGTCATGCAGGCAGGTTTCTTCGGCATTACCAAGATCCTTCCTGTCGATGACGCTGTCAAGTACCTGAAGGAGCAGGTCGTCAAGACCTACGGCGCAAAGGGCCAGGATATCATCGACATGAACTTTGCGGCTATCGACGCCGGCATCAGCCATGTTCACGAAGTAGCGGTTCCGGAATCCTGGAAGGATGCTGTTGATACCGACACCGATGACAAGAAGGATGTGCCCGCATTCTTCAGGAACGTCCTCTTCAAGATGGCACGTCAGGAAGGCAACGATCTTCCGGTCAGCGCATTCAACGGCCATGAAGACGGCAGCTGGGAGCAGAGCTATACGCAGTATGAGAAGCGCGGCATCGCGATCGAAGTTCCGGCATGGAATGCCGACAAGTGCGTAGAGTGTAACCGCTGCTCCGCTATGTGCCCGCACGCAGTCATCCGCCCGATCCTTCTGGATGAGGCTGAAGCTGCAGCAGCTCCCGAAGGTTACGCACTTAAGAAAGCCAACGGCTATGACGGTCTCCAGTATCATCTTGCGATCTCCGGTCTGGACTGCACAGGCTGCGGCGTCTGCGTCAAGGCATGTCCGACCAAGGCTCTCGAGATGACCGAGTTTGCTCCGATGCGCGAGGCCAACAGCGCAGCGTGGGAGTACTCCATCAAGAAGGTCAGCCAGAAGGAAGCAAAGGCTATCAACACTGTCAAGGGCAGCCAGTTCCTGAGACCGTACATCGAGTTCTCCGGCGCTTGCGCAGGCTGCGGCGAGACTCCATACATCAAGATGATCACCCAGCTGTACGGCGACCACATGCGTATCGCCAACTCCGCAGGATGTACCCATATCTGGGGCGGCTCACCGGAGATCCCGTTCTGCACCAATGACAAGGGTCAGGGTGTTGCATGGGCAAGCGGTCTGTTCGAAGACACCGCCGAGTACGGCTACGGTATGTTCCTCGGCTCATCTGCAGTCCGTAAGTGGCTCAAGTCCAGAGTCGAAGAGCTGGTCGGAAAGATCGGCGACGGAGACCTCAAGGCAGCTGCCTGCGAGTGGCTGGAAGGCTTCGATTCCGGCGATGGAACACGTCAGCGTTCCGATAAGCTGATCGCAGCTCTGGAAGCGGCTCCGCAGGATGAGCTCGTGAAGACGATCCTTGAGCGCAAGGATTATCTGCCCAAGGTATCCCAGTGGATCGTCGGCGGCGACGGATGGGCATACGATATCGGTTACAGCGGACTTGACCACGTCATCGCTTCCGGCGAGAACGTCAACATCATCTGCGTAGATACCGAAGTCTACTCCAACACCGGCGGACAGTCCTCCAAGGCTACCCAGACCGCAGCTGTCGCACAGTTCGCAGCAGCCGGCAAGAAGACCAAGAAGAAGGATCTGGGACGTATGTGCATGAGCTACGGCTACGTATATGTCGCACAGGTCGCTATGGGCTATGATCCGCAGCAGACTCTGAATGCAATCCGCGAGGCAGAGAGCTACGACGGTCCGTCCGTCATCATTGCTTACGCTCCGTGCGTCAACCACGGCATCAAGGGCGGCATGAGCAATGCACAGCTCCGCATCAAGGAAGCCGTTGAGTGCGGCTACTGGCATGCATGGCGCTTCGATCCGCGCCGTAAGGAGCAGGGCCTGAATCCGTTCATCCTTGACTCCAAGCCGCCGACAGCAAACTTCCGTGATTTCCTGATGAAGGAAGTTCGTTACTCCTCACTGGAGCGCAAGTTCCCGGATATCGCGAAGGAGCTGTTTGCAAAGGCAGAAAAGGATGCGGCAGATCGTACCGAGAGCTACATCAAACTGGCAGAAGGCACCACGGTATAAGCCTGACAGTAAGTTGAAGCCAGACTCAGCCAACACATTTTGATTACATATCTGTACTGTTCAGCACCCCGGATCCCGGGGTGCTGAATGGTCGCTTTAAGAGGGAGTATGTCATGACATTTATTGATTTTCCTGAGATTTCGTTTCCGGTGCAGGGTATCGAAGATGTTCCGATGCCCAAAATGTACAGGATCCGTGAACTGTATGAAAACGACAAGATCGAAGATATCCAGTCTCATCTGATCAAGGAAATGGAGAGCGTATCCATCGACCGTGAATGGATCAAGGGCAAATCCATCGCGATCACCGTAGGAAGCCGGGGCATCCCGGATAACGCCCTGATGGTCAGAACCATCTGCGATACCCTCAAGAAATGGGGCGCAAAGCCCTTCATCGTTCCCGCAATGGGCAGCCATGGCGGCGGAACCGTCGAAGGCAACCTGGAGATCATCAACGGTTACGGTGTCACCGAGGAAGCCATGGGAGTTCCGATCAAGGCCAGCATGGAAGTCGTCAAGATCGGCGAGATCCCCGATAAGGTTCATACGCCTGTCTACTGCGATAAGAACGCCGCTGAAGCGGACGGTATCATTCTTTACAACAAAGTCAAGCCTCACACGGATTTCAAGGGTTATGTAGAGTCCGGTATGTGCAAGATGATGGCGATCGGCCTGGCTAAGCATTACGGCTGTTCATGGTTCCATCAGCAGGGCTTCGACACCTTTGGAGAGCGCGTCCCGCTTGTTGCGAAAGAATTCCTTTCAAAGATGCCCGTAGTCATGGGAATCGCTGTCGTCCAGAACGCTTATGATGACATCTCCGAGATCCGTGCGTTTGCCCA
>JAFPHE010000066.1 GCA_017388745.1 Lachnospiraceae bacterium
ACAATATTTTACGATCTGAAACAGAAACGCTCTCGACCGAGGGCGTTTTTTGATACACCTTTTTCATTAAAATCGGATGCAGGAAGGGAGGTAAGATCTATGAATACAGATCAGATCGGGATCGGCGATCTGCCGCTTTCACTGACAGCTTATCTGTGCCTGAAGAGGGCCGGGTACCGGACGCTCGGAGACCTTTCCCGTTCCACACAGCGGGATGTGATGGAGATCCGTGAGCTGACGAGGCGTAACCTTGAGGAGATCATAAAATGCATGGCAGGTTATGGACAAAGATTCTCGAGCTGCATATCAGCCTGACACATGGCCTGAATTGTGGGATTATTTTTAGAACAAGGTCAAATCCTGTTCACAAATTCATAGTAATATGAGTATAATGTGTATCTTGATATACGGCAGTGCGGAACACCGTGCGTCAAAGACGTATGCATCCGGTTTCTGCAGCTGCCATAAATCAGCTTTTTCCCTCTCACATTATACGAGGTTATTATGAATATCTTTAATGTAATATCTCTCCTTGGCGGACTGGCCATGTTCCTTTACGGCATGCGCCTGATGGGAGACTCTCTGAAAGAGAATTCTTCAGGGACTCTGAAGGTCGCCATGGAACAGGTGACCAACAATCCTGTCAAGACCTTTATCCTGGGTCTTCTGGTCACTGCGCTGATCCAGTCGTCGACGGCGACGATCGTCATTACATCCGGTCTTGTCGGCGCAGGTATCCTGACGCTGCACCAGTCGCTCGGCATCATTATCGGCGCGAACGTCGGTACGACGGTGACCGGCCAGATCATCCGTCTGCTGGACCTCGATGCTTCCGGCGGCGTTTCGTGGCTGCGGTTCCTGCAGCCGTCAACTCTGGCACCGATCGCCCTGATCATCGGCATGCTGCTGATCATGACCAACTCGGTCAGAAACTCCAAGTCGATCGGCAACATAGCCATCGGTTTCGGTATCCTGTTCTCCGGTCTTCTGAACATGACCGGCGCAGTCAACACGCTTTCGGAGTCGGGTATCATCGAACAGCTCTTCGCGGGACTCGGTGAAAACCCGTTTATCGGCTATGTGACCGGCGCGGGCATTGCGTTTGTGCTTCAGAGCTCTTCCGCAACGATCGGTATCCTGCAGGCATTTTCTGCGACGGGACTGCTGACATTTAAGGCCATTTATGCCGTCATCGTCGGCGTCTACCTGGGCGACTGCGTGACGACCGCCATCGTATGCTCTATCGGTGCCAAGGCTGATCCGAAGCGGGTCGGCCTCGTCAACATCCTTTTCAACTTCTGCAAGAGCGTTCTGGTTCTTGTCGTCGTCACGGTCGTTCACCGGCTCGGCCTGCTTGACGGGCTCTGGGATCAGACGGTCAACTCCGGTATCATCGCAAATACCAACACGGTCTTCAACCTGGTCAGCGCGGTCGTGCTCTTCCCGATGCTGAACATTTATGAGAAGATAAGCCTGAAAGTCATCAAGGATGAGCCTGCAGTTGTCCATAAGTATCAGGACAAGCTCGACGCTCTTAGCCCTGTCTTCTTCGACACCCCTGCTCTGGCGCTGCGCAGCTGCTACAACGCGCTCCTTACGATGTTTGAGGCAGCCTGGAGCACTATCGACAAGTCGTTTATCCTGCTTGAGAAATATGACGAATCGATCCATCAGGAGGTTATGGCTGAAGAAACGGAGATCGACCTGATGACGGACCACGTCAGCCGGTACCTGGTGGAACTTCTGCCGTATCTGCAGCAGGATCTCCACATCTCGATCCTGGACCAGTACTATAAGGTCGTATCCGAGTTCGAGAGGCTGGGTGATCACGCATATAACATCGCGGAAGCGGCAGCTGCGATGCATAAGAGCGGCAACCATTTTTCCGCGACGTGCATCGAAGAGCTGAAAGTCCTTGAGAGCATCATAGGAGACATCCTCAAGTATACGGATCAGAGCTTCCGTAAGAGAGATGTGAATGCGGCTTATCAGATCGAGCCGCTTGTACAGGTTGCAGATGAATTCACAAACAAGCTCAAGAAGAACCATCTGAAGCGTCTCGGCACCGGCGAGTGCAGCATTTATGCGGATGCCAGCTTTTCCAACCTGATGGTGGAGTTCAAGCGTATCGCCGACGTATGTTCCAACGTCGGTATCGCGACCCTGGTACGTGTCCGACCGGAACTTGCCGATCATGAGCATCTTTACTTCGAGAGCCTGCATGCCGGCGGGGATGCCGAGTATAATGCGGCGTTCCATGAAGCGTATGAACGGTACTTTTCACTGCTGCATGATCCGGAGGTGTTGTCCGGACCGGAAATCACACATACGTACAACATCTAATCTTCCGGCAGGTGGATGGTATATCGCACACAGTACCGGTACAATTGGCGGGCAGGACCCGCAGACAGGAGATAATGCATGGATCTTCAGCTTGCAAGCGAGATCAGATATATGGAAGAGATCTCTCTCAACGCCTGGCCTTCACATAAGTCAGAGCTTTATGACGGCTGGCTGATCCGGTATTCCCACAACTATACCTACAGGACCAACAGCGTGGAGCAGGTCGGCGCTTCGTCGATCCCGATCCCGCAGAAGGTCGAGTTTTGTGAAAATGCATACCGTCACCACAAGACGCCGGCGAACTTCAAGATCAATCCGCTGATCGATCCTTCCTTTGACAGGATGCTTGCGGAAAGAGGTTATGAGATGCGCCACATCACGGAAGTGATGACGGCGGACCTCGACAAGGTACATCTGCTGGAAGGCGCAGTCGAGGAGTTCGAGTTCGGCAACCGTCTCGGCCTGCCGTCGAGCGTGCGCTACTCGGATGATCTTGTCGTTCTGGTGCAGCCCAGGATCACGGATGAATGGATCGCCGGTGTCCTGCATCTGAACGGAACCTGTGATCCGGCACTCCGCAGGATCGTTCCCGCCATGTACAAGGCAATCCCGAAAAAGACCATCGTCTGTTCCATCGAAGTCGACGGGCGCATGGTGGCATCGGGGCTCGGCATCTGTGACAGAGAGTTTATCGGGATCTATGCGATCTATGTATCCCCTGCCTGCAGGAGACGGAAATACGCCCGGGCGATCTGTTCGGCACTTCTGCTCGAAGGCAGCCATCAGGGAGCTTCGAGAGCCTATCTGCAGGTGGTAAAAGGCAACGCCAACGCCCGCAGGCTATATATGGATCTGGGATTCGAGGATTTTTATACGTACTGGTTCAGAAGCAAAGAAGTCTGATCGTGCCTGCCGAAGATGATGGCCGACAGATTTATGACTTGATTTATACGAACATAACAGAAAAAATGAAAAAGTCTGATGAGAGATTTCACTTTCATCAGACTTTTTGAATTATAATAGATATTTGCCGGGATCAAAGCAGATCCTGATGATCAAGGATGTTCCAGATGACGGAAGCGGTTCCGACGCCTTCGGCATTGGCGTTATCCAGCGCAAAAGCTGTCGGACGTGCAGGCGCGATCGCCTCCAGTTCATGGACCAGTGCGGAAATCAGCTCCGGATCCTGTCTGTTGCCGGAAACCGCATCGAGATATGCCTCACATGCGTTGAGCAGGGCAGTGTTGGGCATATCGGAAGGAGAACCGCAGAAAAAGAAAGAATCCTGCTTATACTTTTCAGTCTTTGCAAGTGTCCGGATCTG
>JAFPHE010000067.1 GCA_017388745.1 Lachnospiraceae bacterium
ATGACGCGCTCATCACCGGACTTCCATGCGGGCGGCTTTCCCAGCACTGCCGAGGCGATGCGGTCAAGGGATTCCTGCATGATCTTCTGATCTGAGAGTCTGCGCTGTGAGATCTGTTCTCTGAACCAACCCATGTTCCGCCTCCTTTCAGTCGCTGGTGATCAGGCCGGCATATGCGCCGCCCTTTGCCATTAATTCCGTATGTGTGCCGCGCTCGGTGACGATGCCGTGATCTAAAACGATGATCTCATCGCAGTCGCGGATTGTCGACAGGCGGTGCGCGATCACAATGCATGTGATCCCCCGGTCCCGGACTGCGTTCATGACTTCATACTCTGTCCGGGCGTCGAGCGCGGAGGTTGCCTCATCCATGATGATGACGGAAGGATCCTGAGCAAGAACGCGTGCGATCTCGAGCCGCTGACGCTGGCCGCCGCTTAAGTTCCGTCCGTTTTCTGAGACACGTCCGTGAAAACCGCCTTCTCTGGCCATGATGTCGTTATAGATGCCGGCATCTCTGGCAGCAAGGATCATTTCAAAGTCTTCGATCGATCTGTCCCACATCCGGATGTTGTCTGCGATCGTATCTTCAAAAAGGACGATGTCCTGGTCGACAACGGCGACAGAGCCGGTAAAAACGTTCCGGTCGATCCCGGAAGCAGGCTTTCCGTCAAACAGGATCTCACCGCTCCATGGCCGGTAAAGGCCTGAGATAAGACGGGAGACCGTTGATTTGCCGCAGCCGGAAGGACCGACAAGTGCGATACGGCTGCCCGGTTTTGCGTGCATGGAAAAATCCCGGATCAGCGGTTCCTCGAGCCGGGAATACCCGAAAGTCACATGTTTAAGCTCTACATCTCCGGAAAGCTTTGCAAAGTCTGCATCGGAGGATGCCGGCCTGCCGGTGAATACCGGATCTGAAGGGTACTTCATGACATCCTCGATCCGTTCCATATCCGTTATCATTTCCTGCAGGCGCTGTCCTGAGGAAATGATCGTGCCGGCAGGCGCCATAAATGAGCCCAGAAATCCCTGGAAGAGCATGATCATGCCGAGTGTAAACCGGCCCTGCATGGCCAGAAAAACACCGAGGATCAGTACCAGGGCATTGGCAGTGGCGGAAAGGACGGCAGGAATAATGCCGAGATAACGGTTCAGCCGGGCAAAACGGACCTTCTGAGCATTGAGAGACGCCTGACAGCCTGCCCACTTGCGGAAGTAGCCGTTTTCCGCGCCTGCGGCTTTGATCGTCTCGATCATCTGGAATCCGGATACAGTGGCTGCGGCAAGCTTGCCGGTATCGCGCAGCTCGGCACGGGTAATATTGATGCGTTTTTCGGAAATGACCCGGGATACGAGGAGATTGAGGATGACCGCGGCAACGCCTACGATCGTCAGAAATACGCTGTAGCGCAGCATGACTGTGAGATAGACGATCATCATCAGGGCATTAAGTATAAGCGGCGCAAATATATTGACCAGAACAGCAGCAACGGAGGCGTTGGCATTCTGTCTCTGCAGGATGTCTCCGGAGAGCCGCTGGGAGAAGAACTCCATCGGGAGCTGAAGAACTTTCCACATATATCTGCTGCTGCCGTCCGCATCCATTTTTCCGTTGATCCTGAGCGTGTAGACAGAGCGGACCCATTCCATGACGACCTGGGCTGTTCCGACCAGAATCATAAGGCTCAGGAACGGGATGAGCAGTTCCCGGTTTTCCCCGGTCAGAAGCCGGTCGATAAAGAAACGCGTGAAAGCGGGATTGACCAGACCGAAGAGACAGCCGGCAAGGGTCGACAGCAGCACGAATGCGGATGCCGTTCCTGTGGGCTGCAGCCGGGAAGCGGCAAAGGACAGGATGCTTTCCGGTTTGCCGGACGGCTCAAAGCCTTCGCCCGGAGTGATCTGGAGACAGACACCGGTGAAAGAGCGGTCCAGCTCTTCGGGAGTGATCTTCAACTCGCCTCTGGCAGGATCGTTGATCCTTGCATAGCTGCTGCGGATCTCCGTCAGCACAACGAAATGGTTGAAATTCCAGTGCAGGATACAGGGCAGGGTGATACTGTCCCCGAGGTTTTCCGTCTCGCAGCTGAATCCCTGGGCATCAAAACCATAGCTCCTGGCAGCCAGGAGCATGTTTTTGGCGTTGGATCCGTTACGCGAGACACCGCAGTCCAGCCGGACCTGTTCCAGCGGGACCCATTTTCCGTATGCGGCCATCACCATGGCAAGTGCGGCTGCGCCGCATTCCAGTGCCTCCATCTGCATGATGACCGGAACACGGATACGCCGCCCTGTCTTTAAGCTTTTGACTGAATTTCCCTGCATGAACAGCCTTCCTAATTAAACAGCAGATGGAGCACCTGTGTCTCGCGGAACCGGACTTTTACCGGATAGAGACCGTCGGCGAGATCAGTCGGAGCCAGCGCAAAACGGTCCCCGTCCGCATCTGTACCGACGCCGGAGATCCGGCTCTCATATTCCCCGGCAATGACAGGCATGCCGCTTTCGACATTATGAGCGATCTGTTCATTGTCGAAGCGGATGTACATGCTGCCGTTTTCTACTTTTGCCGTTCCGGTCGCAAAGCTGTCGATGCTTGCCGTGGCGCTCCACATGAGCATACCGATGAGCAGTATGATGACTGCCGCCAGAATGAGCCAGACGGAAGGACCGGTAACATGAATATAGTCGTTCAGTTCTTCGGGAGACGAGATCTGTTCCAGACTTTTTTTACGAAAGATCGTATTTTCCATATTTGTTCCTTAGCATGAAATACATATGGCCCGTACGGCCTGGTGTTCCCATTATACCACAGTGTATTGTTGATTTTCGAGGGTTTCGATGTTATGCTGAAATTAACTTTACGGAGGAAGATATGCTGAAGTTCAAAGATATGGAGAAAAAAGCGTTTGCGGTGAAGATCTGCATAATTATTGTAATAGGCGCTTTATTATTTCTTGCTCTGATCATGCCTTTGAGAGGTGTCATGAACGCCGTCAGCAGGATCGATTTTATTGCGCAGCGGCTGGATGACTATCCGCGCATGTATGCAAACAATCTGCAGGAGACCGAAGAATGGTGGAACTGGTGGATGACGGAAGATTACGGAAGCCGTACTCAGCAGGCAGCATTCATTTATGCTGCGGACAAGAACCATGAAACGGATGAAGAAAAGCTGGAGTACATTGCCCGGACGCTGGGCGCCGAAAAGGCGGAGGTCGTTTCCCGGGCAGACTATGAGGATGTCAGCACGCGCAACAGTGCGGATGGCCTGAGTACCTGTTCAGCGGAACTGAAAGACGGACGTCTGCTTGTACTCGGTCTGCACAGCAGCCTGCGTGAAGACAGGATGGCTTTTGTCGAAGACGAAGACTATTTCCTGAGTCAGCTTCAGGCAGGCCTTCCGGGGTATATTGCCGTCATTCGCAACGGGGAATTGTCCCTTTATCCGAAGGACGAAAATGAAGCTTCTCTCCGGGGTATGATCGGTACCATGATTGCAAACGGAAGGCTGGATCCTGCAGCACTGAAGCAGAAGGCCAAAAAGGATCCCCGCGGAACGTCGCAGGAATACGTAATAAACAAAAAGGCAGGCGGGATACCTGCCGCCAAGTATATTTTATACTGTGCTGCCTACGCAGACAGCACCGACTTTGTCATCAATGTGGCGGAGCTCTCCGAGCTGGTCCGTTTCGGAAGAAAAAGAAGCTGGAGTCTCTGGTTCCTTGTTTGTGCCGCAATGGTCCTGCTCGTCAGGTGCCTCTGGAATACCAAGATGTACAAGATGGGGATAGAGCCCTCGCAGGAGCTCACAAGGGCGAGGAGAAGAAGCAGTTCCGTCATGATCCTGGCGAGCCTGCTGATCTTTGCCAGTGTGACCATGATCCAGGTACTGAGCGGCGTAAACTTAAGCCAGCAGGGCGCAACCGACGAAGCGGCATTTCTGAAGAGCGTCCTGGGCCGGGAATCGGAACGCGGCGCGGGCATTACAGACGAATTTGACACCATGTATCATGCGAGGGCGCGAACAGCGGCTTCCATACTGTCAGCCAACCCGCAGCTGGCGGATACAGATTCGCTTTTAAGCCTGGATCAGGCTCTGGGAGGCGCCGGGCTCAGAGTCTTCGATATCAACGGAAAACTGCTCGCGACGGACGAGGTCCTGCATCAGGCAGTCAATGAGAGTCTTACAGATGTAAGTGTGACCGGCGCTTCACATCCGAACAACACTGCGGCGGCAAAGGAAAAAGCGTTTCGGTATTATCGCACTGCTCTTACGGACGATGAAGGCCGGACGATCGGCTGGGTGGAGCTTTGTGTAGAGCTGGATCAGCTGGATATGCTTTTGATGGACACCCGTCTGAGCGAAGTGGTCGGTGATCTGCATATCCTGGATACGCTGCATGTGGTCGTTGTCGAAAACGATCAGGAAGGAAGGATCGTCGCCAGTACCTGGAAGAACTGGATCGGCGACAGAGCGGCGGAGCACGGGATTCATTCGCAGTATCTGTACGACGGTTACGAAGGCATCGTTGATTTTGATGGCAACCGGTGCTACTCCGTTGCTTTTGCCTATGACGACAACTATGTCATCGTGGGAAGCGAGAATACCAGCGCGCTGGTGTCTGCCGGCGGCGTCGCGGTCCTCAGCATCCTGCTGATCCTCGTATTGCTGCTGGTCGTTCATCGTCCTTTGGTACGGGAGATCTGCGAGTATCAGGAAAAGGACTTCATTCGTGATACGGAACTTAAAAACTATCATGCCAGAAGTGATTACCCCGGGCTGTGGCAGTACTTTACCAGCTTTATGCTGGCTGTGTTCCTGCTGACAGCGATCCTTTACTTTAGCACCAAGGGCGATCCTGCCGGACTAACATATAACATTGTCCGGGGAACCTGGGTCCGCGGCATCAATGCAGCGACCGTGACGACCTGCATCATGCTGGCCAGCGTCGTCTTTGCCGTGCAGAAGCTCGCTGAACTCTTCCTGCTCCGGCTCGGCAAATATATGAATCCCAAAGGCATGACGATCTGTAAACTGATCGACAGCGGCCTGACTTACGTTACCACGATCGTTATGATCCTCTATGCCCTGTCCATGTTCGGCGTGAATGCAAAGACCCTGCTGAACGGCGTCGGCGTGACCGCACTGATCTTTACTCTGGGTGCCAACAGCCTGATCGCGGATGTGCTTGCCGGGCTGTTCATCATTTTCGAGGGAGATTTCACGGTTGGCGATGTGGTCGTGATCGACGGCTTCCGCGGCATCGTCCAGGATATCAGCATGCGCACGACCAAGCTGATGGATGACAATACCCGTGACATTATGATCATCGGCAACAGCAAGATCTCGGAACTGATCAACCAGAGCCGTGAGAGCTCAGTTGTTATCATCGATATCCCGATCAGCTATGACCTTGTCGGACAGGAACGGGGAGAGGAGATCCTGAAGGAGGCGATCTCAAAACTTCCCGACAAGTTCCCCGGCATTATCGGTGAACCGCAGTACTGGGGCGTTTCGGAACTGCCCGAAAAGAACAAGATCTCTGGCGTCCTCAGCGATTTCAAGGCGCGTGTTGCGTTTGACTGTCATGAATCGGACAAGGAAATGCTGACCTACAAGATCTACCGTGAGCTTGTAGAACTGGTCACCATCCTGAACAGTCATACGCAGAGCGGTCCGGCTAAAGCTGTACAGCATCGTGAGCCTACAAAAGTAAAGGAAGCGACAGAAATAGATCCTGCAGCAGAGGTGAAACCGGCTACAGAGATCGATTCGCCGACAGCGGTGAAGCCGGCTACCCGGCCGAATCCCCGGAAATAAAGCAGCAGGTGTGCAAAAAAGCTCGGTACGGATACAGGAGGTACATTATGAGGTTTAAAAAACTGGCAGGTATCGGACTAAGCATTGTTTTGATCGCGGGATCCGGCATGCACGGAATCGCAGGAACATCTTTTGCCGCTTCTTATGGCGACGCTGCCGCATCCGGCAGCGTTCCCGGCAGGCTGATCATCCGCTCGGGCGAAGAATCTGCGGAATCCGGAAAAACGTCCGGCGGGGAGATCTCCGCGGATGACATTTCCGTAACATGGAATAACAGCCGCGTGTACAAGGAACTCACGCTGGGAAGATATGAAACGATCACCACATACGGTGTGAAGGGATATGAAGATGTGCCGTTCATTTCCGCGCGTGACTATCTGGATATCCTGTGCGAAGGCAAAGAACGGATAACCGCGGAAGACGGCGTCATGAAAGTCTTATTCAACGGAACGGAAGCGGTCATAGATCCTGAAGCTGATACGATCCGTTTTGACAATCCCTCACGCTTCCGTTCTGCCGGCGAAGTTGAAGGCGGAATCGTGGAAAACGAAGAGTTCAATGTTATCACATTTTCAACGAAAAACAGATCCGTGCAGGAAAAGGCAAAGCCGGTCATCATTTCGCTGAAAGATTATCACATGCCGGTCATCGCTTATGAGGATACGGTCCTGATGCCGTTCCTGGCACTCCAGAACACCTTCGGAAGTGCAATGATGGACAGCGTTCTCGCTTATAACGGCAAAGATTATTACAATGTTTTTGAAGCCGGCAGTTTTGCGATCGAAAACGGAAGTGAAGCTGTAAAGGAAAGCCCGTACATGAAAGCGATCTACTCGGGACCTTTCAGCGAAATGAAAAGGACGACACAGGCTTATGCGGATTACGGATATTATTCGGTATGCCTGCAGCTGGATCTGACATTCGGTCACAAAGAAGAGAAAGGTATCACGACCTTTGACGAGTACTTCTCCCGTATGAATGCCAAGGCAGCCATGACCTCGACCAATCCTTCGTCTGCGATGCTTGCGGAGTTCATGCTCTTTAACTACCTGTTTGATTCCGGCCATGACTCGCTGATGAATGATAAGCATGTCTTTGCTCCGGACACAAGGGCGGATCCATCCGACATCAATGATATTTCCGCTGATGTAAAAAAGTCGCAGGAAGAAAAAGCTCTTTATGACGGAGAGCAGAAAGCATCCGGATCGGGCGATGCCGGGGACAAGGACAGAGATCCCGTCCGCGATGCTATTTTCGGCGCACTGCAGGAAAAAGGTTTCAAGATCCCTTCGATCGCTCCGATGATCTTCTGGGGCGTGAACCTGAAAGCGGTCAAACCGGAGGACTACGGAGACCTGAGACTGGATTATTCCGGGGATACCGCAGTGATCTATTTCAACGTGTTCAAGGATGATACGGCAAAGCGGGAGCCTTCGTACTATCTCGACCCGATCGATGAAGAGGATGAGAAAACAAGCACATTTGCCTTTTTCTACAGATGTTTTGAAGACATCCGGAAGCATAAAGGAGTGAAAAATGTCGTCATCAACCTCACTGACAACGGGGGCGGAGCCGCCGCCGCACTGGTGTCGGTACTCGGTTTCCTCTCAGAGGACGGTGAAGTCCGGATCACCGACATGGATCTGATGGCCGGGAATTACAGGGAAGAGTATTATCATGTGGATACCAACCTGGACGGCATAGCAGACGACCGGGACGGATTCGGCGACCGGTATGATTTCTATGTCATGTGCAGCGGTTATTCGTATTCCTGCGGCAATGCTCTGCCGTATTATGCACAGAAAAACGGTCTTGCGAAGATCATAGGCACAGCTCCCGGCGGCGGCGACTGTGTCGTCGGGAACTTTATTGACGCTTACGGACGCTGTGCGTTCTATTCCTGCATGCTCAAGCTGGGAAGCAAAGAAAACGGCGTATTCATATCCAATGAAAAGGCGACAGAGCCGGACCTCAACATGATGCCGTCAGTTTTTGATATTTATGCGGTACCGTGGTTTGATGCTGAAGGGATCGCAGACGCAGTCCATCAGTATCAGAACGGGAAAGACAAGATCCTCTATCACGAGGAAGATGAGAGTGAAGCAATGTCGAATGCCCTGGAAAAGATCTTCGGGGGACTCGGGAAGAGCACAGAATGAGTATTCCTTTGAACTGACGACCGACGGAACAAAAAACCGGCGCCCATCTTGAGGGCGCCGGTCGTTTTGTTTCAGGGGTATCCTGTGTCAGCCCGGGGATCAGTCCCAGAAGCTGATCGTTTCAAGCACGCTGATGCGGTCTTTGTCATCGACGAGTATAGTCAGGATGTCTCCGGGTGCGAAACCGCTCAGGCTATACGGATCTTCCGTCATGTCTCCGAATGCGGGGTGGGAGAGATAGCGTTCCATCCAGGTCATCGGATCGCAGGCATCATCGTAGCAGGGGAGACCTTCGATCAGGACCGTATCCTCATCAAAGGTATATGCTTTGCCGCTGCCGTTGTCACGGATCTCATAGGCATCCCCGGTCAGGGTGTAATTATCCGTCGACAGCGGATTGATGCTTAATTCAGTGAGCCCGTCCGGACGATGCTCCGTTCCCGGCACGGCAAAACGGGTCTCGACATATCCGGAACCTGCGGGTGTATAGAATGCGCCGATAAATCCGAGACCGTGATTTCCGGTGATATACATCGGTAGACCGGCGTTGCAGTTATCTTCACTGAGCGTTTTTTCCCTGAGCTCTTCAAGCGCATTTCGCATCGGCTCCTCCAGACCGTCCGTGTTCCAGTCGGTCATCTCAGAGAGTGCCTCCCGTGCTTTTTCGGTGAATTCCTCTTCGGTCATTCCGAAGAGAGCAAGTATTTCTTTGTTCTCAGCTTTTGTTCCGTCTTTATGCAGGTTCCAGCAGCGGTAGATCGTCTCATCCGACGGTGTATCGATACTGAGAATGACGGAAGTGATGTCCTTCCAGGTCACTGCAGAGTAACCTGCATGACGGATGACAGGCGTTTCGCCGTTTTCGATCATTTCGAGCTCCCGATCCACGCGAGCCGTTTTAAGGTCTGCGGTTTCTTCGTTGATCTCCCTGATATAATCCGTATCGATCCCGCCGATCTCAGGCAGGCGGAAACTGTAATTTACCGTATAGTCGTCTTTTTCCAGACTTCCGCTCTCATTACACAGATCATAGACATAAAGCCTTTCTTCTTCATCCGCGGGACCGGCGTCTTCAGGCGCGGAAAGACCTTCCGGGAAATACTCCGCCCGGATGAGTCCGGGATGATCCGCTGCTGCAAATCTGACAGAGACCGGACCAAGGGCATAGGGCCCGAGGTCATACTGGTTGAACCATATCAGGATACCGTCATTTTCGGCGCGCCAGTTGAGACGGGCATCGTCTTCACCGTAGTATTCGATCCTCAGCGTATCTTCCCAGTCATCAAAGAAACCTTCTTTATACTCATGTGAGGAAAGTGTTTCGTGAAGCAGATCGTAAAATGCTTCCCCGTCCGTGACCAGGTCGGTAAGTTCCAGCTTTCTGCCGCTTTGGCTGTCATAATTGCATGCGGTCTGGTAGGAATACGGATGCGCGCCGCCGTACCAGGACGAATTTGTCGTCGCTACGCTGAAGATGACGGAATCCGCGCGGCTCACACTGAGAGTGCTTTCATAGGAATACGGCAGGAGCTGCAGCTGGAAACCTGTGACATTGCCTGCGGCAAATTCTTTTGCCTGCTGTGAAAAAGCTTCATCTGCCTGCCGCCGGTTTACGCTGTTCAGTTCATCCAGGGAAGCCTGCAGTGCATCGTGACCCGGCGTCGTGATATGGATGAATTCCGCATTCGCCGTGAACCTGACATCTTCGTCATCAAGGCCGGGATAGGTGCGGCCATATCCGGAGATCTCATATTCGATCGCGGATACGGTTTCGTCTTCAGTGTCCGGGCTTTC
>JAFPHE010000068.1 GCA_017388745.1 Lachnospiraceae bacterium
AACTATTACCTGATGGGAAATGGAGCCATGGCGACGAACACCTGGATCGGACAGTATTATGTAGGTGCAGACGGAAAGTGGATCCCGGGATATAAAGCGGCGAACTGAGCGGATGCTCGGGAACTTCAGGCCTGTGATCAACAGACCAGATTCGGTCATCGTTATTAATTAGTGTTTGCTGAACGGATGATATCCATTCATAAAAAGCCCATAAATATGGGAAATCTACTGAGTCCTAAGTCTATATCTGGTAAAATAGATGCATGGTTTTTCGATTCCAGACGTCAATTATCCTGCATCTAAGGAGCCAGATATGTACCGAAATACAAATGATGGACAGACCAGTATCTATGACTTTATCCTTCCCTTCGGCGGCCATTTGAAAGAAGATAACCGCTGGGTAAAACTCCGTGAACTGATCGACTGGGAAATAGTCGATCAGGAGTACCGCAGGAACTTTAGGAATAAAGTAACCGGGCAGGAAGCGTATCCTTCTTCCGTTGCCTTTGGCTCCCTTTACATCCAGCGGAGACTGGACCTTACGGACCGTGAACTGGTCGAGCAGATCGCCGAGAACCCGTATATGCAGTACTTCATCGGGTATAAGGAATACCGCAGCGAAAAGCCTTTTGACCCGAGCCTGCTCGTCACATTTCGCAAGCGCCTTCCCGAGGAAGTCATGAACAGGATCATTGAAAGATCATTCATCGAAACCGCAGGCAAAGACGATGAGGACAAAAACGATAAGGGCGGAGGCCACGGTTCTTCCGGAGATGAAGGTTCCGGCACGGATACAAAAGAACCGCCGAACAAAGGAACTCTGATCATAGACGCCACCTGCACACCTGCCGATATCGCATTTCCTACGGACCTCGAACTATGTGACAAGGCCCGCAGATGGACGGAAGTTATTCTTGACCGCTACTGGAAGCTCTTCGGGTCACTGAACGGTACAGGAGAAAAGCCCAGGACCTACAGGGAGGTCGCACGCCGGAGGTTCCTTAAGCTCAACAAACGCCGTAAAAAGTCAATGAAGAAGATCCGGAAAGAGCTCCGGTACCAGCTCGGGTGTATCCGCCGCAACCTCGACTATATCGAGGACTATGCCGCCGAGTACGGACTGGACTGCCTGTTCCGTGTACAGCGTGAACGTCTCCTGACGATCGTAGTGTTCTATGACCAGCAGAAGGAAATGCTGGACACAAAGACCCACCACATCGCGGACCGTATCGTAAGCCTTTCGCAGCCATGGGTCAGGCCGATCGTAAGAGGAAAATCAAAAGCCCCTACGGAATTTGGCGCGAAGATCTCAGTCAGTGTTGTCAACGGCTATACCTTCATCGACCGGTTCACCTTCGATGCTTACAACGAAGGTGAAGCATCCGAGTTTAAACGCATTGTTGAACTGTATCGGAAGCGGTTCGGCTGCTATCCCGAACGCGTCCTTGCAGACAAGATCTACAGGAGCAAGAGCAACCGGGAATTCTGCAAGAGCCATAGCATCCGCCTGTCAGGTCCGAAACTTGGACGTCCGGGTAAGGATCACGTATCAGATATCCGTCAGGAGCTGAAGGAGATCGGAGAACGCAACGCCGTCGAAGGTAAGTTTGGAAACGGAAAACGCAAGCTCGGACTTGCATTGATCATGGCCAAGCTTCAGGTAACAGCAGGTTCTATGATCGGGATGGATATCTTCATCCTGAACATGGAAAAGCTGATGAAGCAGGGTGTTTCATTGTTGTCTGCATTTTTGGAAGTCTGCATCATTCGGCCATATCCGACAGGCAGACAGCTAACAACAGATGTAATATCGGGGTGCTGGGCGCTGGTGTGACCACCGTTCAGCATGCCCTAAGTATCTCCGGATCCTCCTCTCCGGGCTTGTAAGCAGGAGTAACTTCCGCTGCGGCGACCGGTGTCTGAGCCTCAGCTGCCGCATCACCTGATACCTGGGCCTCTTCCGCTGCGCTGTCAGAGGCAGGCGCTGTATTCGCCGCGCCGCATCCGTACAGAGGCAGGGCCGCGATTGCTGCCGTCAAAGCCATTGTTATAAGTCTCCTTGCGTGTTTGTTAATCAT
>JAFPHE010000069.1 GCA_017388745.1 Lachnospiraceae bacterium
ATCACGTCACGCTCACGTCTGAACCACGTAAGCTGCCGTTTGGCAAATCTCCTCGTATTCCGTTTGATCAGGTTCACGGCCTCATCAAGGTCCGTTTCTCCCCGGAGCCAGGCATACATTTCCTTATACCCTATCCCCTGCGACGCAGTAAGGGAAAGATGCGCTGTCTGTTTCGCCCCGGGAAGCGGAACGGTATCCTTCCCGGCCGGCTGCAGCTCAGAGCCGTCGGCGGAAACACCATAGTACAGCCTTTCAGCCTCTTTCGCAAGTCCTTCTTCCATCATCAGGTCAACTCTTTGGTCGATCTTCCGGTAGAGACGCTCCCGGTCGCCGTACAGCACAAAGTATGTATAGTTATACGGGCTGTGCTCAGCCCCGTTCAGACGCTTTTCACTCTCCCTGCTGTTATGCTCAGAGATCTTTTGTCCGTGGATATGATAAAACATCAGTGCACGGATGACACGTTTTACATTGCCCTCATCGATCATTTCCGCAGATTCCGGATCCGTCTCGCTCAGCATTTTGTGTAGCCGTGACGCACCGTTGCTTTCCGCGGCGACCGACTCGAGCGACCTGCGATAGTCAGCAAGTTCCTCTGTTTCCGGTTCGTCCGTAAAGTCAATATCATAGAGAAGAGCCTGGATATAAAAGCCCGTTCCGCCGCAAATGACCGGGATCTTCCCGCGTGCAGTGATATCCGCGATCGCCTTTTTTGCCATTTCCTGAAATCGATGGACATTGTAATCTTCGTCCGGATCCATGACATCGATCAGGTGATGCGGAACGCCCTGCATTTCTTCTTTTGTGATCTTGGCAGAACCGATGTCCATGCCGCGGTAGACCTGCATGCTGTCGGCGCTGATGATCTCCCCGCCGATCTCTTTCGCAAGCCTGACGGCACAGCCGCTCTTTCCTGTCGCCGTCGGCCCGGTGATCACTATAACTCTCGGGCGCAGAGTGAAGCCGGGATCGATATTCAGCTTTTTGTTTTCATGTTCAGTCATTTTTATACGATCCGTTTGAAGATCCTGTCAATCTCGGCTTTCGTCCAGCGTGCAATCGTAGGCCGTCCGTGCGGGCACATGTAAGGATTGTCAAGGGTCAGCAGTTCGCCGATCAGCGCGCGCATTTCCGGTTCTGACAGAGGCCTGCTTCCTTTCACGGCAGCCTTGCAGGACATCGAGGCGATCCGGTATTTCATATCTTCGGAACTGATGCCTCGCGTTTCTTCGCTCATACTCTGAATGAGATCCATGAGCAGTTCTTCCTCGCCGATCGCAGGCAGATTGGAAGGTATGGCGCGTACTACATAATCGCGGTCACCGTCCGGTTCGATCTCGTAACCCGCATCTTCAAAGGCGCCGAGGTTCTTTTCCATGAGTGCGGCTTCTTTTGCAGATAAGGTAAGCACTCTTGGCGGAAACAGCATCTGTGAACTGACCGAATGATCACGGATCAGTCGTGTAAAGCGTTCATAGTTCACTTTTTCATGAGCTGCATGCTGGTCGATCAGATACATTTCATTGTTGAATTCTATGATCCAGTAAGTCTCGAACACCTGTCCGATCATCTTGAACCGGGTCGTGTTCGCTGTGTTGACAAACGCATCGGACGATCTCCGTTCCCTGCTGTCAGAATCAGCTCCGACCCGTTCTGAAGCAAAGCTTGCGCTTCTTTCTGAAACATCCGTCTGCTCCTCTTTTGGAAGCTGCCGGACACTCCGGCCCTCAGTCTGCGTCTGAAGACCGGAACTTCCCGCCTCAGGGCTTTTCTTCAGTTCCGTGACGATATCCGAGACATAATCAAAACGCCTGTTCTTCTCAAAAGGCTGCGGATCTTTTCCCAGCGGATCCCCGGTAAATGCGTTCCGAAGCGGTTTCTGCGGCTTTTCAAGCG
>JAFPHE010000009.1 GCA_017388745.1 Lachnospiraceae bacterium
GGCATCGGCTTCATCGAGCATCTCCTCATCCGCCGCAAGTTCCAGAAGCAGAAGGTCCGGGAAATCCGCCGGCCTTACTTCCGTGACCGCATACTCCGTACGGTCTCCCGAAGTGCTGATATCCACCCGCTGTCCGGGACGAACCTCCTGTTCCTCTCCGGTCTCCGCCACGAGCGTCACATGTCCGCTTGTGAGGATGATGGTATCCGTGGCGTCGTCAGCACGCACCGCAGCATCTGTGCCGCTTTCCGTATACGTATAGGCATCTCCTGACCGTACATAACCGGAAGTGCCGCGCACACCCATGACCATCGTCGACGTCCGGATCTCGAAGCTCTCGTCTTCCTCCAGAGGCCTTGAAACGCTGAAATACATCTCACCGTTTTTCAGATCGAGGAGGAGATCCTTTTTTCTTCGCTCCACGACCGCATGGCTCTTTTCGCCGACCGTCACCGCCTTGGTCTCATCAAGGCTTATTCCCGCCCGGCTACCGACGGCAGTCGCGATCTCATTGCCGCCCGCAAGACGCATGTTTTGAAGCTTTGTCAGTACTTCGCCGTCCTCATTTCTCAGAGACACTGCGCCTTCCATCCTGGCAAGACGCATGGAGACTGCTGTGACTTCTGTTACCGGTTTTGCTTCCGCGGCGGCAGACACCTTTTCCTCATCCTTATTGCCGGTTAGTTCCGGTCCGCTTTCCGTGCCCGTATCATCCGGCAGGGGGTTTTCCGATTGTGTACCTGCTGATGATCCGTCCGCCTTGCTGCCGCCTGCGCCCCCGCAGGCAGAAAGCATCAGAGCTGCTGCAAGCATTGCCGTGATCAGCCTGTATTTTAACTTTGTCTGCACCCTCATCGCATCTCCCTCTCAGCGGTCACCGCCGGTCAGCACCCTCGCCGGGCTGTTTTTTTCTGAACCATACATTGGTCGGAAGCGGGTCTTCATACCCCCAATCCTCATCCGTGCCGGATGCGGCAAGTACGAACCCGTTCTTCTTTAATACATTGGCGGAAGCTGTATTCCCGGGAAGCGTGCTGGCGGTGATGAGCTCGATATCCGTCTCATTGAACAGGTAATCGATCATCATCCCGAGAGCTTCCGTTGATATACCCATTCCCCAGTAGCGTTCCAGAAGCCGGTTGCCGACACTGATCTTATGCGCATTGTCGCGATATCCGTAAAACTCCGCAAGACCGCAGAACTGCCCGTCCATAAAGATGCCGAGAATGATCGACTTTTCGAAGCATTCATCGTAAAGATGCCGGATAACATAACGACTGTCTTCATACTTCTGTTCATACAAAAATGTGGGAAGGAACCGGTTGACCGCCCTGCTGTGTGCAAGTTCATACAGTCCGTCCGCATCGCTTTCTTCCAGTTTTTTCAGTTCGAGCCTTTCGCTTCTTAAATACGGGATCTCTGAAAAAAGCTTCTTCATGATTATACCTCCCCAATATGCCCTCACAAGGCCAGATGTATTATACCATACCGCCTTATTACGGGCAAACCTGCCCTGCCGTGTATGTGCCGGCAGGATCATCAGGCTTGCCTTTATACGGATTTCTGCAGGTCTTTACATCCGCAGGCGCAGCTTGTACCTTTTATGTTTCGGATAGCCCCCTGCATCGTCCCTGGGATATAATAAAAAAACAGAATTCATACTGTATTATCCGAACGAAAGGCGGCTTACGATGAATAACTACACTGAGATCATGAGCATAATCGACCGGCAGGAGCACATGCTCCGTATTGACCGGTTCACCTCGGACTTCGCGCTGGAGTTCGGCTGTATGCTGGTGGAGCGTGCAAAAGAGCGCGGCGTTGCACTGGGCTTCTCGATCCGCAAGATCAACGGGGCCGTTCTCTTCCAGCATATGATGGAAGGCGCCAATACTGTGAATACGCAGAACTGGCTGCGCCGTAAGGCCGGCATGGCAGGTGCCTGGGAACACAGCTCTCTTTACATGTGGGCACGTGAACAGGCGACCGGACAGACCGTTCAGTATAACGGCCTCGATCCCAATGAGTGTGTGCAGCGCGGCGGCGGCTTCCCGCTCTTTCTGAGATCCGGGGAATTTGTCGGCATCGTCTCCGCATCAGGCCTTGCACATCATGAAGACCATCAGTTCATCGTGGACACGCTGGCAGATTATCTGGGTGTGGATGGCGTTCCGGTGCCGGAGATCGAGTGATTTCTCCCGCTTCTGCCCGGATCCGGCCGATAATAGATGCATTTCTGATTTCTTCAGGCATCTGCATCTATTTTGGCACGGTTTAGTTATGACACATTAAAGAATATTGGATGCAAATTTCGTTTTTGCAACGGTTTGTATCCATAATCATTAAAAAGTTAGATGCAGGACCCTGCTACAGCGCAGATTGCATCTAACTTTTGTTATAAACCGAATGTTATCTGTCCGGATATAGATGTAATTCCGCTTCTTCAGGCATTTGCATCCATATCTTCAGGCCATGGCTCACCGGCGGCCGCCTGATAATGCTGCATGTATCGGAATGCATCCTCTCCATATTTTGTGACATGCCTTACATTGGCATTATAACGGGTCAGGATCAGACACAGTTCTTCTTCCGTGCAGGCATTGAAGTCCGTACCCCCGGTCATCTCCAGCGCACAGGACAGCAGGTTCATGGCGGCAAAGGCTATATTTTCCTTCCTGTCGCGGCTGAGCAGCAGCCATATCTTTCTGACGTCGGCAGGAGCCTTGGGATCCAGGCGGTGGTCGGACCGGATCCCATGTTCTTCGTATGTGGTAAGGCCGCGGTCGACAGCCAGGTTGAGCGCATTCAGACCTACATATCCATAGATCTGCGCATACCCGGTAGAACTGTCTTTCTTCACGAGCCCAGGAGCGAGATACACGGCAAGATCTGCCAGAACGTCAACAAGGTCGATCTCCGTCATTTCCCTGTAAAGGATCGCACGGATCATTGAAGCGGGAACACCGTACCTGACGGACGCTTCTTCGATATATCCTGCGCATTCCGAGATCAGTTTTTCTGTTTTCTTATGACTAAAAAGTTTAATCAATTCCTTCTAATCCCACATTTCCTGAATTACCGGACCTGACTCCGGGTCTTACCACGAAGCGATCGTGCCGTCCGCTCTCGGCTCCGTACCGCCGATCAGCGTGCCGTCATCTCTCCGCCAGATGATCTGTCCGCGGCCCATGTTGAGGTTGGTATTTGCAACGGTGACATCATGTCCCATCTGTTCGAGCTTCAATCCGATCTCAGCCGGAACTTCACGCTCAAGCTGTATCCTTTTTTCTCCGGTCCACTGGAATCTGGGCGCATCCAAAGCTTCCTGGGGGTTCATATGATAATCGATCGTATTGACCAGGATCTGCACATGTCCCTGCGGCTGCATAAAGCCTCCCATAACGCCGAAAGGACCTACCGGCTTTCCGTCCTTCATGAGGAAGCCCGGAATGATGGTATGGTATGATTTCTTGCCGCCCTCAAGGAAATTGTCGCTCGCGGGATCCAGCGAGAAATTTGCACCGCGGTCCTGCAGCGTGATGCCTGTTCCCGGTACCACGATCCCGGAACCGAACTCCTTATAGTTTGACTGGATCATGGAGATCATGTTGCCTTCCCGGTCGGCTGCACAGAAATACACTGTACCGCCGCAGGAAGGATCTCCCGCTTCCGGGTACACTGCACGGTCGGTGATAAGGGCGCGCCTCTCCCCTGCATAACGCTCCGAGAGCATATCTTTCACCTTTGTCTTCATGCTTCGAGGATCCGCTACATATTTCTTCGTGTCCACAAAAGCGAGTTTGACCGCTTCGATGATCTTATGATAAGTGTCCGCCGAGTCACGTTCATCCGAAAGCTGCAAGCCGTTCAGGATGTTCAGCGCCATAAGCACCGTGATGCCGTGGCCGTTCGGCGGCATCTCATATACCGTATATCCCCGGTAATCGCAGCTGATCGGGTCGACCCACTGCGGCTGATAGCCTTCAAAATCTTCCCTTGTGAAAAAACCGCCGGTCTTTTCGGAAAATGCCACGATCTTTTCCATGATCTCACCGCGGTAATAGCTCTCACAATCGGAAGCCGCCAGAGACTCCAGTGTTTTGGCATAATCCGGGTTCTTAAAGACCTCTCCCGGTTCATACATGACGCCGTCTTTTGAAAAATACTCCATCCAGGGACCGAAAAGCACCGGATCTTTTTTGGCAAACGGACGGAAACGTTCCAGTTCACCCGCCCACATCTTCCATACATTGACCGGGATCGGAAAACCGTCCTTCGCATAGGTCATCGCAGGAGCCATCAGTTCTGTCATGGGTTTAGTACCGAAGCGGCGGCGAAGCGCAGCCCATGCGGCAGGCGCACCCGGTACCATGACCGGGAACCACCCCTCTGACGGCATCCCGGTATACCCTGCTTTCAGGACCATGCCGGCATTGAGAGCTTTGGGGGAATATCCGGAAGCATTCAGACCATAGAGCTTTTGTTCCTTTGCACTCCAGATGATCGCAAAGCAATCGGAACCGAGGCCGTTGCTTGTAGGTTCCACAAGCGGCAGGGTCGCTGCCATGGCAACCGCCGCATCCACGGCGTTGCCTCCGGATCTCAGGATGGAAAGGCCGACACCGGACGCGATCGGCGAGGTCGAGGAACACATGCCGTTTCTTGCGAATACGACGTTGCGGCGGGACGCATAGGAGTATTTCAGCATATCATAATTCATGGTGACTCCTTTCAGCTAAAACAGATTTTACAGCAGCCTTTCCGCAACAGCAAAAACGGCAGGGATCGTAAATACAGACAAGATCGTACTTAAGCATACGGGAATAACACAGTATGCATAGTCCTGGTCATACTGCTGCGCATATACGCAGAGGCCGGTCGGGACCGGAGTCACTGCCACCAGCAGTATTGCCATCTTGATATCAGCAGCTCCCGGAATGATCACCAGAAACAGCAGCGTTGCTGCAGGGATAACGATCAGGCGGAGGATGACAGGCAGGACCGCATCGGAATTAAGGAGATCATGCGCCGTGAGTTTCGCCATGTATGTGCCGAGAAGGATCATGGCGACCGGCGTATTGATGCTGCCTACGGCACTCAGTGCCGTTACAATGACTTCTGGTACCGGTATACGCATGTAAAAGACCAGCAGACCTATTATAACCGCGATCACGACCGGATTGCGGATAATGGTCCGGGGAGAGACCGCTTCTTTCTTTCCGGTGATGATAAACACACCATAGGTCCACTGAAGGATATTGACGACCGCCACCGCAGCGATCGCATAAAAAACGCCCGTCTCGTCGAAAACTGCCTGGACCAGAGGAATACCGATAAAACCGGCATTGCATGAAGCCGCAGCAAAGTTGTCGAGCCTTCGCCTCGTCCCGCAGGCCGCATATGCGATCACATGGGATATGAGGAAAGCGCCTGCCGTGATCACAAAAGAAACTGCAAGTGCCCTGCTCTTTTCCGGAGTATATTCCGTGATGCAGGATTTGATGATGATGCATGGAATGACGACCCTGAGCAGGATCGTGCCGAGTTCTTTCGTACTGCTCTCGCTCAGCATCCGCTTCCTGCTCAAAATGAGTCCCAGCGCAGTGAGCAGCGTCATCACCATGATCTGTTTTACAAGAATGTTAAATAGCATGTCCGCACCATAACAACTGATCTGAAGAGCCGGCTGCCGGGCCGTTCACTCCTGATATGAACTCCGGCTGCTGCCCCTTACAGCACATTATAACCGAAAAGATGAGCGACAGAAAGCCTGCCGCCCATCTTTTGATGATTTCTTTAAGTATTCTGTTGTCTCAATCTATGTTGTTTTCAAAGTATTCCTTTGTCA
>JAFPHE010000070.1 GCA_017388745.1 Lachnospiraceae bacterium
CGGTTGTATTGGGATTGTTGAGGTCAAAGGTCTTGGTCGAGGCCATCGCGAGGATCTCTCCGTTTTTCGGATTCATGACCACGCAGCCCGCGGATTTGGAACCTATTTCGCCGTGCTTCCACTGATCCAGATACTTTTCAACAATGTTCTGGATCGTTGCATCGATCGTCAACACCAGGCTGTCGCCGTTGACCGCCGGCTTGATGACTTTTTCCAGATTGGCTTCATCGTCAAGATATCCGTACTCTCTTCCGTTGACTCCAGTAAGGATGTCATTGTAGTACTGCTCAACGCCGCCGCTGCCGAACGCGCCGTCCGATGAAGCGAAGCCGATGACGTTGCACCCGAGAGAACTGTAGGGGTAGCTTCTCTTATAATTATCCTCAAACCAGATCCCGCGGATACGGTTCTTGCCGATCACGGGATCGGTGCTCGCAAGAAATTCTTCATTCTTTTTCGTCTGATAGGCGACAAATTCCTGCTTTTTATCGTAGCTCACATTCTTCATGTAGCGGATATAAGAGGAATTGGGGTTATTATTGATCGTCGCCCTGAGATCCGCTTCATCAAATCCGAACTGCTCCACAAGTGCTTTGACGGTCGGATCAATTACATTACGGGTCTTTACGCCTTCTGCATTGACCGCCTCATAATCGTGCATCTGTGCCGGATCCAGGATCAGGATATATACACGTTCGCTGGTCGCAAGGCGGCTGCCGTTGCGGTCATAAATATCCCCGCGACGATACGGGATCGTGCGGGATTCGTACTCGGACTGCCGCTGGTTAAGCACGATCTTGCTGTAACTTTCGGCGTTGTCCCTCTGTATGAAGAAAATATGAACCAATAATGCAAATAATGCCAGTCCTATCAAATAAACAGAGACTGACAATTTACCTGCCATATAATCCATGAGCCTCTTCGGCCCTTTGTCCCGCCTCTTATTCTGCGGCTGGGATGTCTTCATATTGCCTTACGTACTCGCTTTCCGTTTTGTCATACTGGATAATGTTTCCCTGGCCTATTCGTACCATGCCGAGTTCATTGACGGCCACGTTGTAGACATAGTTCAGGTCGATCGATGTATCTATGCTCCGCTCCAGCGCATCGTTTTCCGTGCGCAGGTTATCCAGCGTGGTCTCCAGCGACTTGATGGAGTCCATATGCACATCCAGGGAGGATTTCAGGCAAAGATAATTATAGCCTATCACAAGCGCTGCGATCACTGCCGCAAGCAGCATCAGTGTAGACGAAAGAGTGATGGAGATGGAAGCTGTCTGAGCTGCTTCCTGATATCTCACGCGAACGCGGCGGCGCGGTTCACGGACAGGCTGCGGTGCACGCTGCGGCTCTGCGTAGCGGCGCTGCGGCACTGCCTGGGGCCTTGCCACTCTGACGGTGTTGCCATCCACATATGCTGTTGTATTGCTGTTCCTGTAGCGCTGAGGAGCATATACAGGACGATGTGTTCTGGCCGGCATGACGCGTTCCTTCTGCGATGACTCTGCCGGTCCTGTAACGGACCTGCAGTGTTTATCGGTGTTGCTTTGCTAAACTCTCTATATGTACAGTTTCTTCAAATGCTGTATTCAGCTGCAGGGGTTCTTTTCAAACACCCGCAGCTTCGCGCTGTGTGCGCGGTTGTTTCTCTCCAGTTCTTCTGCGGTGGCGGTGACCGGCTTCCGGGTGACTACCCTGCCTTTCGGTTTCCTCCCGCAGACGCATACCGGAAAATCCTTCGGACAGATGCACGGATCTTCGGCTGTACGGAAAGCGCTTTTTACGATCCTGTCTTCCAGTGAATGGAAGGTGATGATGCAGAGCCTTCCGCCTGGATTGAGATAGTCGATCAGGCTGTCAATGGATTCCCTGAGGATGTCCAGTTCATGATTGACTTCGATCCGTATCGCCTGAAAGGTCTTCTTTGCCGGATGGCCCTTTCCTTCTCTCATCTTCGCCGGGATCGCGCCTTTGATGATCTCCGCCAGTTCCAGCGTCGTCCCGACCGGTTTTTGCTGTCTGTACTTTACGATGTGCTTCGCGATGTTTTTCGCGAACTGATCTTCGCCGTAATCCCGGATGATCCTGAACAGTTCCGCTTCCGGATAATCATTGACCACATATGCCGCGGTAAGCGAATCGCGCTGATCCATCCGCATATCGAGCGGTGCGTCCTCCCGGTAGGAGAATCCGCGCTCCGCATCATCGAACTGATGTGATGATACGCCGATATCGAGGAGCATTCCATCCATCCCCCCGATCCCGAGACCTTTTAAAATATCTGTTGTATTGAGATAGTTGCCCCGGACGATCGTGACGCGGTCCATAAAAGGCTTCAGCCTTTCGGCGGCCGCTTCGACGGCATGCTCGTCTCTGTCTATACCGACCAGTCTGCCGTCTAAGCTTAACCGTCTCACTATCTCGAATGAATGACCGGCACCTCCCAGGGTGCCATCGACATAAATCCCGTTTGGACGGATCTGCAGGTTCTCAATGACTTCATTCAGTAATACGGGTGTATGTTCGAATGTCATCAGAGATCCAGCTCCTCCAGCTTCGCCAGTTCCTCTTCCGTCATGTTGTCGAGTCCGCCGTTTTCGTTGAAATCATTCCACAGGGCATTGTCCCTGATCTCGATGAAGTCACCGACGCCGGTCAGGGAAACGTCTTTCTTCAGATGCGCCAGCGCCCTTAAGTTCGCCGGGATCAGGATCCTTCCCATCTTGTCAACTTCACACTCGATCGCATTACCGAGGATCACTCTGCGCAGTTTTCTTCCCGCAGTATTTGTGATCGGAATGGCGTTCAGCTTATCCTCGATCGTGGTCCATTTACCAAAAGAATACGCCGCAAGGCAATCATCGAACCCGCGGGTAACGACAAACCGTTCCCCGAGTTCATCGCGAAAACGGGCAGGAATCGTAAGCCTCCCTTTCGCATCGATCGAATGATTGTATGTGCCCTTTGACATACTTCCTGAATTTCTCCCACAATCTTACACTTTTTGACAAAAAATGACATTTTCTGCCACCTATGGATTCAATTTTAAAGAAAATTCATCAAATGTCAAGGACTTTACAGACGTTCCCGTTAAAAAATTTTAAAAAATATGTAACCAAAAATCTGACCCACAAGATGTTGTGATTTTTGCCAGATCCCAGACAAAAAAAGATCCGGGATCACAGCTTTGTGATCCCGGATCAAATGCTTTTTCTGAACTTGTCTTATACGTTGAATCTGAAGAGAATGGTATCTCCGTCCTGGACGACGTAGTCCTTTCCTTCGGAACGGACCAGGCCTTTTTCTCTGGCAGCTGCCAGTGATCCGCAGTCCAGCAGGTCCTGGTAATTGATGACTTCCGCACGGATGAAGCCGCGTTCAAAATCGGAATGGATCTTGCCGGCTGCCTGCGGTGCCTTGGTGCCCTTCTTAATAGTCCAGGCACGGGTCTCCTTCTCGCCTGCTGTCAGGAAGCTCATCAGACCCAGGAGGTCGTAGCTCGCGGTGATCAGCTTGTCAAGGCCCGACTCGGTAAGGCCGAGAGACTCGAGATACTCTGCCTTTTCGTCATCATCGAGTTCGGCGATCTCCTCTTCGATCCTTGCGGAGATCACAAATACGCCGCTGCCGGTCTCTGCCGCATACGCGCGGACTTTCTGGACGTACGGATTGGACGCGCCATCGTCTGCAAGGTCATCTTCTCCCACATTTGCCGCAAAAATGACCGGTTTGGAGGTTAGAAGGAAGAGAGAATCCATAAATTTCGCCTCATCATCATCCTCCGGTTCCACTTTTGATGCCATCTGACCTTCTTCGAGAGCTGCCTTGATCCTCTTCAGCGTCTCCAGCTCTTTTTTTGCAGTCTTATCGTTGTTTGCGAGCTTGGCAGTCCTTGAGATACGCTTTTCCAGGGTCTCCAGATCCGCAAAGATCAGTTCCAGATTGATGGTCTCTATATCTCTGACCGGATCCACGGAACCCTCGACATGGATAACGTTCGCGTCTTCAAAACAGCGGACCACATGTACGATCGCGTCGCACTCACGAATATTGGCAAGGAACTGGTTACCGAGGCCTTCACCCTTGGACGCACCTTTGACAAGGCCAGCGATATCAACAAACTCAATAACCGCCGGCACTGTGCTCTTGGAGTTGTAGAGTTCTGTCAGAAGATCCAGACGTTTGTCCGGGACCGCGACCACACCCACGTTCGGTTCGATCGTGCAGAAAGGATAGTTGGCAGACTCCGCGCCTGCTTTCGTAATGGAATTAAACAATGTAGACTTGCCTACATTCGGAAGTCCGACAATACCAAGTTTCATATGGTTCTTTTGCTCCTCATCTATAACTCTTTGATCCGGCAGACCTCAGGTCACCCGTATCGGTTTGTTTCTTCTGCTGCGCAGTTCTCCCGCGCCATCCCATACTTTACCATTTTTTCCGCAATATCTCAACTGTCAATTGCCTTTGCATCATTCCGTCTCCGTCAGCCCCAGCAGTTTCATTGCCGTTTTGCCGAGGACCTGCGCCTTTTCCTCTTCGCTGACCGGAAGCGCACGGATGAATGCCAGGCTTTCCCCCGCGTCGCTCCAAGGGCTGTCTGTTCCGAAAAGGATCCTTTCAGATCCGAACACACGGTACAGCTCCATGAAGCCTTCCGTATCCAGCATATCGGTATCCTTTCCTTCGTAGTAACCGTCGTACTCATTGCCGCCAAGCGGATAAAAATGCCCGGTCGAAAAGGAAGTATCAAGATACACGGCCGTATCGCAAAGCATCTCCGGGACCTGCTCCCAGATACGCCATCCGCCCATGTGGGCAGCTACAAATTTCAGGGTCTTTCCTTCCGGGTCCACGGTCCGCACCGCCCGCCTGATCTGATCCGGCTGGCAATGCCCTACACCCGGGAAGCCGATGTCCCATCCGCCGTGTGTGATCACGATCAGGCCCAGTCCGGCACAGACATCCAGAATGCGCAGGAATGCAGGATCATCAATGTCTTTTCCCTGATAGACCGGATGAAGTTTGACACCTTTAAGGCCAATTTCCTTCACCCTCTTCAGCTCATCCGCCGCATCCGTCAGATCCGGATGGATCGAGGCAAATGAGAGAAGTCCGGGATATCTGCGATTCGTTTCCGCCGCCCTGTCATTGATATGCGTGACCTGATCGGGAGCGGTCGCTACCGGCAGCACCACTGCCAGATCAATGCCCGCTGCACGGTCCCTCTCTATGAGTCCTTCAGACGTGCCGTCGGAAAATGCAGCCGTATGACTGTTTTTCTTAAGCGACGCAACCGCCCGTTCCGCGATCCTGTCCGGAAAAATATGTGTATGGAAATCCACGATCATAAATTTTAGTTCAGTCCTTTCCTTCCCTGGCAGTTACGGCATCTTCAGGCTGCCGTATAACCCCGAAAATGCCCCTTGCCGACAAGTCGGCAAAGGGCATGTGCCGGTAAAATAAATACGATCAAACAGCTTTACTTCCAGTCCTGTCTGTGGCCGAGAGCCTCGGACTGCGGTACGAGAACCTCAACATCGTAGCATGCAAATGTGCTGTCTACCAGTTCCCTGTCCGGAGCCTCCGTAAATGCCGAAATGATCGGGACGATGATCAGGCCGAAGATCATGCAGAACGCGCCTGCATTGATCGGGGACTGGAGCAGTGCCGGGAAGGAAGGCCTTGCCAGCATGTTCGCCAGCATGAAGACGGTTGAGAAGATGAAACTGACCCAGCAAGCGGCTTTCGAGGTCTTTTTCCAGTAGAGCCCGTACATGAACGGTGCCAGGAATGCACCTGCGAGTGCTCCCCACGATACGCCCATCAGCTGTGCGATAAAGGTAACGCTCGACTTGTACTGGATGATGGCGATGACAACGCTGATGCCGATGAAAACAACGATCAGTCCTCTCATCACCGCGACCTGTTTCTTCTCAGTCATATCCTTTACAACGTTGTCCTTCAGAAGGTCAAGCACCAGTGTGGAGCTCGAAGCAAGGACCAGAGACGAGAGCGTCGACATGGATGCGGAAAGCACCAGAACGACCACGACTGCGATCAGGATATCCGGAAGGCCTGAAAGCATCGTCGGGATGACCGAGTCAAATCCGTTTGCCGCGATATCGATCTTGTCGGAGAAGAGTCTTCCGAAACCGCCGAGGAAGTAGCATCCGCCTGCGACGATCACTGCGAAGAAAGTCGAAATGATGGTGCCGGTGTAGACCGCTTTCTCATTGCGGATCGCATAGAACTTCTGAACCATCTGTGGAAGGCCCCAGGTACCGAGCGAGGTCAGTATGACGACACCGAGCAGGTTAAGCGGATCCGGTCCGAAGAAAGAAGCAAATATACCCGGAGTCTCAGACACCGCGGGATCAGAGACTTTTGCAAGCCCGTCCAGCGCTGCCAGGAAACCTCCCTGGCTTGCGAGCACTGCCGCAATGACCGCTACGATACCGAACAGCATGATCAGACCCTGGATGAAGTCATTGATCGCAGTAGCCATGTAACCGCCGGCAGTGACATAGATACCTGTCAGGATCGCCATTGCGATAACGCAGACGGAGTAGTCGATGTTAAAAGCCATACCGAAAAGTCTGGAAAGACCGTTATAAAGCGATGCGGTGTACGGGATCAGGAAAATGAAGGTAACGGCAGAGGCTGCGATCTGCAGGGCTTTGCTGTCAAATCTCTTTCCGAAAAACTCCGGCATGGTGGCAGAGTTCAGATGCTGTGTCATGATACGCGTACGGCGTCCGAGTACGACCCATGCCGCCAGTGAACCCAGCAGCGCGTTGCCTATACCGACCCAGGTCGTGGCAATGCCGTACTTCCAGCCGAACTGGCCTGCATATCCCACGAAGATAACGGCTGAGAAATAAGAAGTGCCGTAAGCAAACGCTGTCAGCCAGGGGCCTACCGAGCGCCCGCCGAGCACGAAACCGTTGACATCCGTTGAATGCTGCCTGCAATACAATCCGATGTAGATCATAACTCCGAAAAACACGACCAACATCAGAACCTTGATAACCATGATAATTGCCTCCGTTAAACTTAATTGTATCTGCGCCGCTTTTACATAAGAGGCATCTGCCGGGATCGTCCTCTTCTTTTTCGTAATTAAACGCGTTGGCGCGTTGGCGCTTTGATGCGTTGAAGTATACTGCTTTTTTTACAAAAATGCAAGCACTTTTTGATAATTCACCATATTTTTTTGCAACTTAGTCCGACCGCATCCGTTTTTCCGCATTATAAAAGAAGAGACCGGACTTTCTGCCGGGCGGGCAGCATTTCGTACGATCTCTTCTTTTTCATTGAGCTTGCGAACGGCGTGCTTTAACACGATCCCATGACTGCAGCGGGATGACGCAGCGCATGGTCACCGGCACGCGTCTGTACGCCGTACAGGCGGTCTGCTGCCGGGCATCAGCCCGGTCAGATCTCGGCCATATCTTCCTGGTTCAGGACCTTGATGCCGTTTGCGACCAGGGCCGCAGATGCCTTCTTGTCATCCTGTACGCGGAAGATCATATATGCATTTCCTGACTTGGATCCCAGGATCGCATACATATATTCGAGGTTGATGTTGTACTCCATAAAGATCTGCAGTACACGATTCAGAGCGCCCGGTTCATCCGGGATCTCAGCAACGACGACCGGAGTCAGACTGCTGACGTAGCCGGCCTCTTTCAGGATCGACATGGTCTCCAGCACGTCTGCCACGATAAAACGCGCAATGCCGAAGTCGGTCGTCTCAGCCAGTGAAAGCGCTCTCAGATCAATGTTATGTTCAGTCAGGACTTTGGTCATCTCATTGAGCGTTCCGGGCTTGTTCTCCAGAAATACGGAGATCTGTTTTACATCCATTTCTTTTTCCTCCTTCGGATCTGATCAAATCTTGCGCTTATCGATCACGCGGACCGCCTTGCCTTCACTGCGTGTGATGGACTTCGGAGCGACGAGCGAGACATTGGCCTTGATGCCCAGCATGTTCTTGAGACCGTCTACCAGTTCCCTCTGACGTGCGGAGATCTCACCGACATTATCCGTGAACATCTCCTGCGTCATCTCGACCTGTACATCCAGGGTATCGGTATTGTTGACACGGTCGACCACGATCTGGTAGTTGGCCGGATAGCCCTTGTTAAGCAGCACAGTCTCGATCTGTGACGGGAATACGTTGACGCCGCGGATGATGAGCATGTCGTCCGTGCGTCCCTTCGGCTTGGTCATCTTGACATGTGTACGGCCGCAGGAGCACTTCTCCCTGGTCAGGGAGCAGATGTCCCTTGTACGATACCGGATCATGGGGAACGCTTCCTTGTCGATCGCCGTGAACACAAGTTCACCGGCAGTTCCGTCCGGAAGGACCTCTCCGGTCTCCGGATCGATGATCTCGGCTATGAAATGGTCCTCATTGATATGCATGCCTGCCTGGGCAGAGCATTCGAAAGCCACGCCCGGACCGGAAAGCTCGGTCAGGCCGTAGATATCATAAGCCTTGATGCCCAGAGTGTTCTGGATATCCCGGCGCATCTCTTCGCTCCATGCCTCTGCTCCGAAGATACCGGCCTTCAGCGGGATATCATCCGGTCCCATGCCCATTTCTTTCATTGACTCTCCGAGATATGCCGCATAGCTCGGTGTGCAGCAGAGGATCGTTGCGTTCAGATCTTTGATGAACATGATCTGGCGTTCAGTGTTGCCGGAGCTCGTCGGGATCGTGAGACATCCCACCTTGTGGCTGCCGCCGTTCAGACCGGGGCCGCCGGTGAACAGGCCGTAGCCGTAGGATACCTGGCAGACATCCTCATCGGTGCCTCCTGCTGCCGTGATCGCTCTTGCGCAGCATTCTTCCCAGAGATCGATATCGTGATGGGTATAGAAAGCCACAACACGTTTTCCTGTTGTGCCGGAAGTGGACTGGATACGTACGCAGTCTTTTAACGGAACACCCAGCAGCCCGTACGGATATGCTTCTCTTAAGTCCGCCTTGCTTAAGAAAGGAAGCTTATGGAGGTCATCGCTGGACCTGATATCGTCCGGCGTCACTCCGGCCTCTTCCATCTTTTTTCTGTAATAGGGAACATTGTCCCAGACATGTTTTACCTGGGCGACCAGTCTTTCATCCTGGATCGCTTTGATCTTTTCTCTCGGAGCACATTCAATCTCCGGCTGATAGTATCTTTCCATGGGTAACACCTCCAGTATGTTTTGTGGATCCGGCAGCATTCTCTGCCTTCATGATTACAGCGGCATGTCAACCGGCATCCGGTCTTTGCGACCGCAAGCGTTTAACTGCGCCTTATGTATCTTAATGCGCCGGATCGAAACCAGGGGCCCTTCCGTAAATCGATTCTGCGCGTTCCCCCAAATTGTTTAATCTCAGTCAGACCCTTAGGCCTGACAGTATTCATGCATTTTTGCCGAGTTCAAAAGCTTTCTTATTGAGTTCCAGAAACTTTGCCGGGACATTGGCTTCCAGAGAGCGCATCCACGCTTCCTCCGGAAGATCAAAATAATGTGACAGACGTCCCATAAGCACCAGATTGACAGCCTTTGCGGAACCTGCTTCTTCCGCCAGCTTCAGGCAGTCGAGAGCATCTACTTTTGCACCGCTGTTCTTCAGCTTTGCAACAAGGTCCTCCGGATATACTGCTGCGCCGGTGATGACCGGCATGGGGTCGATCTGCTGGATATTGGTGACGATCTGGCCGTCCTTTTTCAAAAACGGCAGCCATCTTGCCGCTTCGAGCAGCTCAAAGGATACGATATAGTCCGCTTCGCCTTTGTCAATGACGGGCGATGAGACCTTGCTTCCGTAACGGACATAGGTCACGACAGAGCCGCCTCGCTGGGACATGCCGTGCACTTCGGAGACCTTGACGTCATAGCCCTCGCTGAGCAGAAGATGTCCGAGCATTTTACTGGCCAGCAGGCTTCCCTGTCCGCCGACACCGACGATCATTATGTTTTTGGTTTCCATGATCAGGCCTCCTTTCCGGCCGGAGCCGTCGATTCAAACGCGTCAAACCGGCACATCTGGCTGCAGACATTGCAGCCGACGCAAAGCGTATTGTCGACGTGTGCCTTGCCGCCCTTGATGGAAATGGACGGGCAGCCGATCTGCATGCAGGACTTGCAGCCGACGCACTTATCGGTATTGACCTTCAGCGGCGCGTTGTGCTTTACATACTTGAGCAGAGCGCAAGGACGTCTCGAAATGATGACGGACGGTTCTGCCGCCGCAAGCTCTTCCTTCACCGCCTCATCGACTTGCTTCAGATCGTACGGATCAACGACACGGACCCTTCTGAAGCCCATGGCGCGGCAGAGCGCCTCAAGATCGATCTTGCCTGCGGGCTCGCCCTTGATGTTGTAGCCCGTGGTCGGATTCTGCTGGTGGCCTGTCATGCCCGTGATCGAGTTATCGAGGATGATGACCGTGGAATTGGACTGGTTATAGGCAATGTTGGCAAGTCCTGTCATACCGGAATGCATGAAAGTGGAATCGCCGATGACTGCTACGGTCTTTCCTTCATTGGCCGCGCCGCCCGCTTTGTTGAAGCCGTGCAGCGCGCTGATGGATCCGCCCATGCAGAGCGTCATCTCCATGGCGCTCAGCGGAGCGACCGCACCAAGTGTATAGCAGCCGATATCTCCGAGGACGGTGCATTTATTCCTCTTCAGAACATAGAACAATCCCCTGTGCGGACATCCCGAGCACATGACCGGCGGGCGCATCGGGATCTGCTCGTCAAGAGTCCGTCCTTCCGGAACCTCTTTGCCGAGTGCCCTGGCGATCAGGTTCTGTGAGAACTCATCGCAGATCGGGAGCACATCCTTGCCGCTGACAGCGAGTCCCAGCTCCTTACAGTGGTTTTCTATAATGGGATCCAGTTCCTCGACGACGATCAGCTTGTCCACTTTGGAAGCAAAATCAAGGATCAGACGGTTCGGAAGCGGATTGGCCATGCCAAGCTTCAGCACGGAAACGCTGTCACCGAAGACTTCCTTTACATACTGATAGGAAGTGCTGGCAGTGATGATGCCGATCTCAGTACCGCCCATCTCCACACGGTTGACGGGGCCGGTCTCCGCATACTCCGTAAGCTTCGCCGTACGTTCCTCGACTATCGGATGGCGGCGTTTCGCATTGCCCGGCATCATAACGTACTTCGGAATGTTCTTTTCATAAGCTTTCTTATGTTCCTCACGCTCACCGGGCTCCACGACCGACTGGCTGTGTGCCACACGGGTACACATCTTGAGCAGAACCGGGGTGTCAAATTGTTCGGAGATCTCATATGCCAGTTTCGCAAACTCATAGGCCTCCTGGCTGTCCGAAGGCTCCAGCATCGGGACCTTGGATGCGATCGCATGATGACGGCTGTCCTGTTCGTTCTGTGAAGAATGCATGCCCGCATCATCCGCAACGCCGATGACCATGCCGGCATTGACGCCGGTGTAAGACATGGTGTAAAGCGGATCAGCCGCAACGTTCAGTCCCACGTGCTTCATTCCGCAGAAGGAACGTGTGCCGGAAAGACATGCACCGAAAGCGGCTTCCATTGCAACCTTTTCATTGGGCGCCCACTCACTGTAGATGTCGTCATACTTTGCGATCTCTTCCGTGATCTCAGTACTCGGTGTGCCCGGATAACTGGACACAAAGCTGCAGCCGGCTTCGTACAGGCCTCTTGCCACTGCCTTGTTTCCCAACATCAGTTGTTTCATAATCTGTCACCTCTTAATATATAAAATCTGCTTTTTGCCTGTATATGTCTCCGTGAAGCATCCCGTATCTGAAAACCGTGTTTTGGCCGTGCCTGTTCAAAGCCGCTTAATACAGTAAAAAAGCTGCACAGGTATTTGTGCAGCTCTCGGTCTTCAGTCTCTGATGAAGTGATCTTCGTCGTCCGTTCGTACGCAGCGCAAATACCTTTACTTTATTTTCTAAAGTAAAAGCTAAAAAAGTATGCGTCTGCAAAGCTGTTTACTGTAAGCCTCATACGGACTCCTTTCACGAATTAAAGTGATAATAGCACCAACGCATCACCGTGTCAAGAAAATTTTATAATAGGATACCGTCAAAGTTGATAAGAAGCACCTTGACATTTATGCGGTCATCAACTACAATACTTTAACGGGTTAACGCGTATAAGCGCGAAACTATCCGAGTGACTACATTTAAAGGAGTATCGAGAAAAATGCCTATCACAGACCTGCTGGAAAGGAACAGCAAATTATACGGCAACGATGTTGCCCTCGTAGAGATCGACCCCCAGATCACCGAAGCACAGCGCGTGACCTGGAAAGAATATGAACTGGTTCAGCCGACACACCGTGAGTTTTACCGCAGACAGATCACCTGGTCCGTCTTTGACGAAAAGGCGAACCGCGTTGCCAATCTTCTTATGTCCCGCGGCATCCAGAAGGGTCAGAAGGTCGCCATCCTCCTGATGAACTGCCTCGAGTGGCTGCCGATCTACTTCGGTATCCTGAAGACAGGCGCGATCGCGGTCCCCTTGAACTTCCGCTATACTTCCGACGAGATCGAGTACTGTATCAACAAGGCGGATGCGGATGTTCTCTTTTACGGTCCGGAGTTCATCGGCCGCGTAGAGGATATCATCGACCACTTAAGCGGCAATCACCTTCTTTTCTTCGTCGGTGACCCCTGCCCCAACTATGCGGAGGATTATTTCCGCCACGTATCCAACTGTTCCTCAACTGCTCCCAAGGTGCTGATCGAGGACACGGACAAGGCCGCGATCTACTACTCTTCCGGCACTACAGGCTTCCCCAAGGCCATCCTGCATACGCATGAAGCCCTGATGCAGTCCGCCCGCATGGAAGCGATGCACCATGAGACGACGAAAAATGACGTCTTCCTCTGCATCCCGCCGCTCTACCATACCGGCGCCAAGATGCACTGGTTCGGCTCGCTCTATACCGGCAGCCGCGCCGTTTTGCTGAAAGGCAATTCACCCAAAGCGATCATGGAGGCGGTCTCCAATGAGGGCTGCACCATTGTCTGGCTCCTGGTACCGTGGGCTCAGGATCTGCTGATCGCGATCGATAACGGTGACATCAAGCTGGAGAATTACCATACCTCCCAATGGCGCCTGATGCATATCGGTGCGCAGCCCGTGCCGCCGAGCCTGATCCGTCACTGGCTTGAATACTTCCCGAACCATAAGTATGACACCAACTACGGTCTGTCCGAGTCGACCGGCCCCGGCTGCGTCCACCTCGGCATGGAGAATATTCATAAAGTCGGTGCGATCGGTATCCCGGGCTTCGGATGGAAGGTCAGTATCGTCGATGAAAACGGCGTTAAAGTCCCGCAGGGCGAAGTCGGCGAACTCTGTGTCAAGGGTCCCGGCGTCATGGTCGAGTACTACAAGGATCCCGAGGCTACCGCCGAAGTCCTGAAAAACGGCTGGCTCTACACCGGCGACATGGCGCAGATGGATGAGGACGGCTTTATCTTCCTCGTCGACCGTAAGAAGGATGTCATCATAAGCGGCGGTGAAAACCTCTATCCCGTTCAGATCGAAGCATTCTTAAGCGCGATGCCGAAGGTCCATGACGTTGCCGTCATCGGTCTCCCGGACAAGCGACTCGGCGAGATCGCGACTGCCATCATCCAGGTCAAGGAAGGCATGACCTGCACAGAGGACGAGATCAACCGGTTCTGTATTGATCTGCCGCGCTACAAGCGTCCGCGGAAGATCATCTTCGCAGACGTTCCGCGCAACGCGACCGGCAAGATCGAAAAGCCTCTGCTCCGTAAACGCTACGGAAGCCAGCGGCTGGTCGAGATGCAGAACAAGGCCTGATCGTTTATTACAACATATGGTTTTCAAAAAAACTCCGGTCGCGGACCGGAGTTTTTCTTTTTCAGTTTAAGGATAAGAGTGATCAGGCCTTCTGTAAACGGTTCTTCTTCACACTTCTGTAAATGATCAGCCCGACCATCAATATCACGATACACGCGGACAGTGCCTGCGAGACCGGGATCATTGTGCCCGGGATCTTCAGTTGGTCTGTCCGGAGCCCCTCGATCAGGAAACGTCCGATGCCGTAGCTTAAGAAATAACCGATGGTGACATTGCCGGAGCCCAGTTCTTTCTTTCTGCCGTAATTATAGAGGAAGATCAGGGTGGCCAGATTCCAGCAGGATTCATATAAAAAAGTAGGATGCACCTGGATATATCTGATCCCGTTGTCGAGAATGATATGCTCCCGTACCGCATCGGAGATCATGGAAGGATTGACGATAGCTTCCTTGATGCGCATGGCAAAAAGCGAATCAGTATACCCGCCGAATGCCTCACAGTTGAAAAAGTTGCCCCATCGTCCGAGGATCTGGCCGGTATGCACGCCTAGGACTGCGCTGTCGGAAAGCTTGAAGAAAGGATAATTACGGACCCTGCAGAAGATCACCGCCGCAAGCAGCGCCGCCAGGATGCCCCCGTAGATCGCGAGGCCGCCCTGCCGGATATTGATGATCTTCAGGATATCACCACGGTAGTACTCCCACTGAAAGATCACATAATAGATCCTGGCACCGATGACGCCGGTCGTGATCGCAATCAGGAAATAGTCATAGTAGATCCCCGGATCGCAGCCATGCCTCACGGCATCCCGCTCGATCACGAGCAGCGCCAGCAGCATACCGATACCGATGATGATGCCGTAAAACGCGATCGTGAACCCGCCCGGAAGCGTGATGTGATTATGCATGTTTTGAATGACGATCCCGAGATGCGGGAAGATCAGGTCTGCACCGTTATAACCCATGCGTTTCTCCTGTTCTTACGTCAGTTGCTTTCATTATCCCTGCCGGAAAACGGCTTTACTCTGCCGCAGCAAGCAGCTGTTTGGTATATTCCTGCTGCGGGTTGTCATAAACCTCGTCTACCGTTCCCTGTTCCACGACCACCCCGTGTTTCATGACCAGCACGCGGTCACAAAGCTGATAGACGACATTAAGATCGTGGGAAATGAAAAGGTAGCTCAGATCCAGTTCGGAACGGAGGTTTTTCAGCAGTTTCAGGATCTGCGCCTGGATCGTGACATCCAGCGCCGAGACCGCCTCATCCGCAATGATAAACCGCGGCCGGCGGATCAGTGCCGCTGCGATGCTGACCCTCTGCCTCTGGCCTCCGGAAAGCTCATCCGGTTTGGCGTTAAGGATCTCTTCCGGAAGCTCGACCCTTTCGAGCATATCCCGGACCCTTCTCTTCCGTTCCGCCGCGTCGTATTTTCCGAAGACACGTAAGGGTTCTTCGATCGTCCACTCTACACTGTAGGCGGGGTTGAGGGAACTGTAGGGATCCTGGAAAATGATCTGCGGACGTTTTGTATGGTGAATGA
>JAFPHE010000071.1 GCA_017388745.1 Lachnospiraceae bacterium
ACGAAGTCGGCGGGCATATCGAAGTGGTCTATCCATTTGAGGATGAAGTCGCCATTATCTGCAATGAAGAAGGAAAACTGGACGGTCTGGAACTGAACCGTGCACTGCGCGAGGATAACGGTGAAATCTATGATATCATCGCAGGCACTTTTCTGATTGCCGGCCTGACCGAGGATGACTTCGGTTCTCTGACTGCCGAACAGATCGCAAAGTATTCCGAAATGTACCGCGTTCCGGAGATATTCCTTATGCGCGGTGGAAAGATCACAGCGATCCCTGTTATACCGAATATCTATGAGCCTGTACAAAAGAGCGAATATGAAGAGGTCCGGAACGGAGTCCGGCTGGTAGTCCGAAGGGATGACGATCCCATCAGTCCGCGGGAGTTCGACGGCAATCTCGGATCGATCGTCTGCTTTGACCGTATATGGTACGGAGACCGGCACGAGTTCAAAGATAAGGACGAATTCCTGAAAGCGCGGCTGATCGCGCACTTCGGGGATGAAGAGAAAGCCGAAGCGTTCTGGGATCAGATGGAACAGGAATACCTCTGCGATCCGGAAAAAGTGCGGGATGATCATATTCTTGAAGAACTGAGCAAGGATCACATCATCCTTCCGGTGTACCTGTACCGTCACAGCGGAGATACCGTTTCCACAGAGCCGTTTTCGGATCCCTGGGACTCCGGACAGATCGGCTGGATCTACGCGGAATACGCCATGGTCCGGTTGCAGTTCGGTGACGTGAACGACTACACAATCCCGCTGGCGAAACAGCTGCTGGAAAACGAGGTAGCGACATGGAATGACTACATCATGGGTGAGAACTACGCATACGATCTGGTCAATGAAAAGACCGGCGAGATCATAGACGGCGGGTTCTGGACCGGGGATATCGAGTCGCTGAAGGCGTTTGCCTTCAATTCAGCCCCAACACTAAATGAGCATTTGCTCGGGAAAGAAGGTGAAGAAAGATGAGCAAATACACAAAAGAACAGATCGCGCAGGCCAATGAAATGGATCTGGTATCCTATCTGGAATCCCGCGGATACGCGCTCATGCGCCAGGGCAGCCAATACCGGCTGAAGGAGCATGACAGTCTGTATGTCAAAGGGAATAAATGGTTCTGGCACTCGGAGCATAAAGGCGGCAAAACGCTGGACTTCCTGATCGACTATGAAGGCATGACCTTCCAGGACGCCATGAAGACGCTGATCGGTGAAGAAGGGATAGATGAACGGCGGCTGCCGATCGCCGCACCGCAGGAGCATACGGATCCGAAGGATCTGAAGCTTCCGGAACCGGCAGAGAACAATAATGCTGTATTTGCATACCTGAAGAGCCGCGGCATTGATGCCCGGATCATCAAGGAATGCATTGATCAGGGGCTTCTGTACCAGACAAACATGTATTGGGTGCAGAACGAAGCCGGTGAATACGAAAAGAAAGCCTGCCCGCCGCAGGCTGTTTTTGTAGGGAAGGATCTGGACGGAACACCGCGATACGCCTGTACACGGTCCTGCACCGGGCAGGCGAAGCATGACGCATACGGCAGCGACAAAGCGTTTGCGTTCGCGCTGCCCGATGGTGACAGCAAAGCGCTCTGGGTTTTCGAGAGCGCGATCGACCTGCTGTCGCATGCTACGCTTTGCAACTACTCGAAGAACAAGTACCCCGCGCACCGCGTTTCTCTCGGCGGGATCTCGCCGGCAGCCATGCTGCAGTATCTTGCGGACTATCCGCAGATCCGTTATGTGAACCTGGCTCTGGACGCGGACCAGCAGGGACGCGAGGCAACGGAGAACATCAAGGCGCTGTTGAAGGGCAAGATCACGGTCTATGATCACCCGCCTATGTACGGGAAGGATTATAACGAAGACCTGCAGGCACGGCAGCAGCGGTTCCGGGAGAAGAAGCGGCAGGCACCGCAGGAAGAGAGGTAATCCATGTTCCCGTCACAGGAAGAAGTACGCCGGATCCGGGAGCGGTATCCGGTCGGCACAAAGATCGTTCTGGATCACATGGGCAATGACCCGCATCCTATCCCGGACGGCACGAAGGGTACGGTGGCGCATGTTGACGATGCCGGCACCGTGCATTGCACGTTCGAGAACGGCAGGTATCTCGGACTGATCCCGGGCGAGGATTCCTTTCATATCG
>JAFPHE010000010.1 GCA_017388745.1 Lachnospiraceae bacterium
AAGCCCGGTCTTTGCACCCGCAGCTTCATCCGCCGCCCTGATCAGGGGAATGATGTATGCATTATCCCTGTCCATATCAAAACGGACAAGCTCCGTGTCCCCGGGATCGTCCGTACACGCATAGTTTCCCAGCGCAAAATCACAGCTTCCTATATGGGCCCTGCCTACAGAATAGCGAAGGCCGTCCCGTCCGAAATACATATCCGGAAAGGCAGCTTTGCTTTCTTCATTCAGATTCTTCCAGGTATACGCTGCCGCTTCGGTAAACGCTCCGCCGAAGCCCAGGAAGGTCTGGTCTTCATACTGAGGATAAAGGCAGACCGCATTGTTTTCCTCAAACCCGTTTAAAACAGTCAGCTCGCTCTCTTCCCAGTACTGCTTTTTGCTCAAATTGGTCCTGATCTGACGGATCATAACATGTCTCCTTACGATTTATGAAAGGCCTTTCAGATAGCTTTCAACATTGATATACTCGATCCCGCCGTCGGAGGTGTCCTCTCCTCTGTAGATCACAGCTTTTCCGGTGATCCTTCCATAGCGGAACGCCGCGGCTTCGCACATAGCTGAGTCAGCGAGGAACCTGTACTGCTGTGGCACGGACTCCGAGCTGTGTTTGATCTCATACAGTTCACAGGTCAGTTCCTGCGGATCCCAGACGACCATGTCAAACTCTCCGACGGCATACTGCAGCCGGAAGACCTGCCTTGAAGGCTGTGCCGCCTTTGTCTCCAGCAGCACGATATCTTCCATCATCCTCCCCTTTATCTCGTTAAGTATCCTCTCGAGGATCAGCGCTCTCTCAGTCGCGGATACATGCTGAAACGCCTCGTCCAGCAGAAGCTGCCTGACAAAAGCCTCAGCCTGTGCATAGCGCAGTCCCGGCTGTACGATCGCGGTCCGATAAGCCCGCTCATTTCTGACCGGGATAAACTCCGTCGGGATATCTGACGTCAAGTCCAGGAGATCCAGGTATTCCTTGATCTCAGTGCAGTGAGCGTCTGTGATCGCGACAGACTGTTCTGTCCGGTTCCGTATGCTCAGGGCTTTCCTCAGACCTTCCGTAAACTCCGGCTTATTGATCCTGTCCAATATATCCGTCGGATGATCCCTGTCTTTGCGCAGGTTTTTCGCGGAAATCCCCAGATCATGTGAAACAAAGTCGTTCGTCAGTACTTCGACAACAAAACGGTGATTGATGTCTTCCACAATACGATTGATCGCGCTCGTCAGTTCATCTTTTTCAAAAAGCTCTCCCAAATGCCGGAAATGGCCGCCGTACTGATAGAGTCTGAGTGAGTGCTGTATATTCCTTGCGATCGAACTGTCTACATACTCGTCTGTACTCTTCTTGGATGCAAATGTTGAAGACTCGTTGTAATGTCTCCCGCTGAGACTCATTGTACCCCCGTAGCAGATGTACTCGTCGATGCCTTTGATCCCAAGGACCCGCTCAAACTCCCGGTATGGAATGAAGGTAGTGTGCAGCATGACGCACCGGTCATACAGTTCCTCACTTTCCGAAAAAACAAAACCGAGAGAATCCGTGCCGGATAAGACGATCTTCATGCCGGAGGCTGCGTAGATATCAGAAAAAAGCGCTGCACCCTCAATGAAATCCTCCGCGAGTGTCACTTCGTCCAAAAACACATATTTATACTGATCAGATGCCAGCCATCGCAGATCGCGGTTAATGTCGCCGAGCGTCATGCCGGGCCGCACCTGTATGAACGCTGCGCGCGCAAGCTGATCCTCACTCATGTCCAGGATCGACTGGCGTATCAGTGTCGTCTTGCCGGTCCTGCGCAGTCCATAAAGGATAAAGACCCTGCTGTCCGACATGTTGTAAAGATAATCATGAAGAACTCTGTATCCGTCTCTCTTCCGATAGTTTCGGACCGGTTCCGCATAGTTCAGGAGCCTGTCGCCGGTAAGTACATCCGTCCTGAAAGCATAGGATGATTGTACAGTTCTCCCCTTTAGCGACTCCCTGCTGCCGGCATCAATATGCTTTTTGTCAGGCAGCGGAAGCGCTGCCTTCACCTCTTTCAGCTCCTTTTGAAGTTCACGCCGCCTCTCGATCAGCGGTTCCAGTTCCTCAGCTTTTTTATCATTGAGGTACTTGCTCTTCTTTTTTCCGTCTTCCACCCACTGATAATAAAGCTGCATCCTGCCCCGGATATTCTTTCTGCTGATATAACCTGCAGGCAGCTTATCTATCTCGGATTCGATCCGGTCTATCCTTTTTGATATATCATCCATGACGGCACATCCTTTCTGCAACCCCATTATAACCCCTTATTTGAATATATTCAAGGGGTTGTCAGAGGTTACCGTCGGATCAGCATAGGTCTCCCGGTCTGTTCATTTACAGCCCCAGGCCCTTGCTCAGGGTCACGATGAAGTCCTGGACATTGGTGACGATGCCCTTGGCGGAGAGGCTTCCCCGGTCTCCGAGCTTGTTGGCCGTAAACTCAGAGATGTCCACGCAGTAGAAATACACCTCGCGGACAGTGCCGTCCGGCAGAACACGATAAGACGGCGTCATGTTGCCGACTGCGATGGAATGCAGCGTCGTCGCGAGGCAGAGGACGGTCGTTGCTCCCCTGACCTCATCCCTCATGCGGTCCTGGGCGTCATAGACGTTGCCGATGACCTCCGGAAGCGGTCCGTCGTCACGGATCGAGCCCGCGAGGACATACGGGACTTTGTACTTCTCGCAGCTCCAGATGATCCCGTTATCGATCTTTTCCTCCCGTATAAAATCGGGGATGCTCCCGCACTGCTTGATGCGGTTGATCGTATCGAGGTGGTTATAGTGCCCGTTCGGCTGCAGCTGCTGCGTATAGATGTTCTGGCCGAGCGCCGTGTGGAGATAGGCAGCCTCGAGGTCATGCGTGGCAAGCGCATTGCCCGCAAGGAGCGCGTCGACATAGCCGTTTGCGATCAGCGCGGAAAATGCCTTCCTTGCGTCATGGTCAAAGGCGAACGCCGGTCCCATGACCCAGACGATCTTGCCGTGGTCTCTCTCATGCTTCAGGATCTCGTAAAGCTCGTCATAGTCTCTGGAAAATGCCGTCTCCCGGGAGCGGTTCTTCCGGAATGCGAAGACGTCAGCGTTCGCAGTGTCCCCTTCCAGAAAGCCGCGCGGATGAACGTAGATCCCCTCCGATGCGTCCTCGGTCCGCCCGAGGATGACCGTCTCTCCTTTTTTAAGCCTCCGGAACTCCTTCACGTCGATCCTGCCGTCACAGATGACCGGCACACAGTCCATACGGCTCTCTTCGGCAAGCAGCCAGCGTCCGCCCACCTTGAAATACTCCGGAAAGATGCTCATGGCGTGGAACCCTGTCGGCGCCACTGCATCCCGGGGTGCCGGCGCCGTCTTCACATCCGGCGCCTCCGCGAATCTGCTCTCCGTAAGATCCGGCGCATGGTACTCCCTCAGCCTGAAGTCTGTCATGTCAGTATATTCCCCCTTATGTTACAAATGCTTACACAGTCTTTTCTGATCCGTCAAAGCGAATGTTCCAAATTGAAACATTCGCTAAAACAGATCCGTCGACCGGCCCTGTACGTTTATTATACCAGTCTCCGCGCCGTTTGTAAGCATCCTGTCCGGAAGCTTATCCGACCCATCTGTGAGGGAACATCCGCTGGTAGCAGCTGTCGCAGTAATAGCTCTCGTCCGTGTCTACAAATACATAGTCCTCAAAGTCATGCTCCCGGACGATACGGCTCCTGTACTGATCCTCATCCAGCACCTCGCGGATCGTATAGAGGTATCTTCCGCAGCCGCTGCATCTGACGTCCGATGCGTTCAGTATCTTCATCATACCTATCACTCCTTGTCCATCATTTCTCTTAAGCCCCGGCTCCGCCCGCCTGCTCATCCGTCCAGAGCTCCGCCCTGGCCCCTTTCAAAACTCCCTCGCAGCTCCTTCAGAAACTGGGCAAATTCCTGGTCCGTCATCCCGACGATCATCGTATAAAACCTGTAAGTGTTTAGTTCTTCCGTATTCATGGTCTGCCCTCCTGTCTCATTTGATATTCCATGGTCCGTATCATTAAGTTTATTTACTTCGTTCTTCAGCGATCTTTTATAAACTTTCAAGTTTTTATACGTTTTTATCCGAATCTTTTACAGTATGTTTCAGGCACTCATCTCCATCCACTGGCCGCGTTTGTCCCATGAACCGTTGGAGCGGGTATAGACCGTCTTCATGACGAGTGCCCCGTCCGCGCGCCCGGTCACGACCATCCGGTCGGACCAGCGGAAGTTGCGGTTCGCGATCCTGCTCGCCGTACTCTTGATCTTCGCGAGGCTTCCCGCCCTGAAGATATGTCTGTCATTCAATGTTGCCGTATATACGATGTTCTCCATGACTGTCCTCCTTCAGTATGACCTGTTTTCCGGATCTGCTTATCCGGTTCCTGTTTCCTTATCTGACCCCTTATCTGATTCCTATTGTACTCAGACGCTGTACCATAAAACGGACAGCATTTACAGCGCCCTCAGCCTGAACTATAATGGGCTCAGACGCCCCTTCCGGGTCACGGTCCGGCGGCAGACCATGAAAGAACTGCATGGCTGATCCATACGATATATAACGTGATATAATGAGATAAATGCAGGACATGTATATTTCCGAGAGTAAACCGCAGATCGCTATCTGAAGAAAGGACACATCATGTCAACAGATCTGAAAATGATTGCTGAAAAATATCAGGACTACCTCATCGAAATGCGCCGGTATTTCCACCGCCACCCGGAACTGAGTTTCAGGGAGATCGAGACCGGCAACAGGATCTCTGCCGAGCTTAAGGCCATGGGCATCGAATGCCGGAAGATCCCGGCAGGGGACAGCTTCGGCATCACGGGCACCATCAGGGGCGGCCGCCCCGGAAAGACGATCCTGCTCCGCGCCGACATGGATGCGCTCCCCATCGTCGACGAGAGCGCGCTTTTGAACGGCGCTCTGGCTTACGCGCAGATCGCGGTCGATTTTCTGAACGGCTGAACCTGAAGGCGCGGCGGAAAATGCCGCCGGAAACATTCGCATCTTAAAAGAGGTCCGGGACCGCCGTAACGTGCGGCCGCAGGCCTCTTTTTTGTTCTTCGCAATATGTATTTTCCGCCGTACATATTTCGTTGAAAGTACGGCCTTTTTTATTTATAATATAGATAAGTCCGTGCATCTGTTTTCTTTATACACGCCGGATGTGGAAAGGGG
>JAFPHE010000072.1 GCA_017388745.1 Lachnospiraceae bacterium
AGGCGGAAGCGAAAAAGGCCTTGAGACTAAGATCACGGTCTTTGACGAGCATATCAGCGGAGTGATCCGCAACAATACGGGGCGGGATCTGGAGGATGCGTCCCTGGTCATGTACGGCAGGATCGTCCGGCTCGGCACGATTGGAAACGGTACGGAAGTAAGCCTGGACAATGCAAGGCTCATGACTGCGCCGACCGGTTCCGCAAAACTGCTTGCGGAGTATCTGACCGGCATACGCTCCATTGCCCCGGACAGCCGTGACTATGTCAGGGCTCTCAGGCGCACCAGGCTGCTCAGTTACTATATCGACAACAATCTCCGCTCTTACTACGGCGGAGCCAGGCTGATCGCTTTTTCCGATGATAAGGATATCCCGGCGGTCTTTGAAGGAAATGCTGAGATCGAACAGAGCGGGACGGCCCTGATCTGCGGCTTTACCGATACCGCATTTTCCCGCGGCAATGTGATCTGGAGGACAGCGCTCAGCGCCGACCCGAAGCTGGTCTCCGGCGAGTATGACGCTTCCGCCAATACGACGCGCAGTTCCGTTGTGCTGGAATACAGCCTCGGAAACGATATCAGCGTCCGTTCCGTGGTCTTCTCGGAGCTTTCGGATGAATTTGCGGGGGAGGAAATGATCCCGTTTGCCGGCAGCATTGCCCTCTATAACTATCAGACCGGCAGATATGACCTGATGCCCGCGGACCGCCGTTCCTTTACGGCGGACACGGTACAGCCGTATCTGTCGCCGGATAATACCCTGACCGCACGTTATGTGCCCGATGAGAGCAGCGCGGTCAACGTACCGATGTTTCTCCCGGTGCCGGATGTGACCGGCACGGAACGCTGAGGACTTCTATGCTTCAAGTGGAACATGTCAAAAAATTTTACGGCCATTTCTGCGCGCTGGATGATCTGACGATGCATATCAGCGAGGGTTCGCTCTACGGTTTTGTCGGTCCCAACGGCGCGGGCAAGACGACGGCGATCCGCATCATGACGGGCATCATCTACCCGGACGAAGGTACGGTTACCGTAGCGGGCATGCCCGGCGGTTACGAGCATGCGGAAAGCCGCAGTCTGATCGGCTATGTGCCTGATGCGTTCGGGATCTACAACAACCTCAGGGTCAGCGAGTACATGGAGTTCTTTGCGGCATGTTACGGCCTGGACGGGATGGAAGCGCGCCGCCGTTCCGAAAACCTCCTGAAATACGTCGAGCTGACGGACAAGGCTGATTTTTACGTTGAGTCGCTGTCCAGGGGCATGAAGCAGAAGCTTGCACTGGCACGCGCCCTGATCAACGACCCGCCGATCCTCGTCATGGACGAGCCGACCTCGGGCCTTGACCCGCGGACCCGCTATGAGTTCAAGCAGATCGTCGGAGAGCTTTCGGACCGGGGCAAGACCATCATTATCAGTTCCCATATCCTGAGCGATATCTCGGAGCTGTGCACGGATATCGGGATCATCGACCAGGGCAGCATCGTTATGTCCGGCCGGCTGATGGACGTTATGAAGATCGTTACGGCGGAGAATCCGATCATCATATCCATGGCGCGCAGGACGACCCAGGCGATCCGCTTCCTGAAGCAGGAGAAGCGGGTGCGTTCCATGGCGATCAAGGGAAACGACATCATGATCAATTTCGAAGGGACCGCGGCGGATGAAGCACAGCTTCTGAAGCGGATGATCGAAGAAGGCCTGCCGGTCCACGGATTCTCAAGAGAAAAGGGATCCCTCGAATCCATCTTCATGCAGCTCACAGGACACGGAGAGGAGCATACCGTAGCAAGTTATGACGCGTCTGAATCCTATCATTAAAAGAGATATTGAAGTGAGGAGCCGGGGCTTTACGCTCCCGGTCATCATGACCGCCGTCAACGTGGTCCTGTTTACCATCGGCTTTCTCGGATCCTTCGGCGTCGTTTCGGAGATGCGGCAGACCTGGATCGCGGACTACCGTCCGATGCTGGATATCTACATGACGGTCGTCCTGACGGAGTTCGTCCTGATCCTGCTGATCTGTCCTGTCTATACGGCGTCCGCGATCTCGGGCGAGCGGGAGACCGGCACTTTCGATCTGCTTCTCACGACACGGCTGACGCCTGCAAATATCGTGACCGAGAAACTGATCTCCGCCTGCATCAGCGTGGGAGCCATCATCATTTCGTGCCTTCCGGCCATGCTGCTTCCCCTGATCTTCGGAGGAGTCAGTGTGCAGAGCGCGATCGGCCTGATGCTGCTCTTTCTTCCGGAAGCGTTCCTGGTCTTAAGCATCGGCATGCTCGCCAGTTCCGCCGGCCGCTCGGTCGTAAGGAGCACGGTCATCTGCTATGCGGTCGTCGTAGGGCTGATCACGATCCCGGTGCTGCTCCCGGTACTTACCAGACCGTTCATGGTGGAGCAGGGAAACCGCATAAGCTACCTTATCGCGGCAGATCCGCTGCTTCCGGTCTTTGCGGCAGTGACAAGGCAGGCCGGCAGGCCCGGAGCGGTCAGGATGCTGTTCTCAATGATGGGACTCGTACCGGACGACGCTTTTACGGAACATATCATCCTGATCAGTGTCATGGTCCAGCTGGCGCTTTCCTTCGCCCTGATCCTGATCGCGGTCATCAATATCACGCCCCGGAGAAAGAGCAGGAAATTTGCTTTTGACATCAAGAATTGAGTTGAAAAGCGGATACAATACTGTATAATAAATAACCATGAAAAAGATTATTCTGACAGGCGGCGGAACCGCCGGACATGTGACCCCCAATCTGGCGCTGGTCCCGGAGCTGAAAAAGAGAGGATATGAGATCCTCTATATCGGCAGCATCAACGGGATCGAGAAGGAACTTGCGGAAAAAGCGGGCCTTCCCTACGAGGGGATCTCTTCCGGCAAGCTGCGCCGTTATTTTGACCTGAAAAACTTTTCCGACCCGTTCCGCGTGATCAAAGGATTCTTTGAGGCGGCACGGATCATGAAGAAGTTCCGCCCGGACATCGTTTTTTCCAAGGGCGGTTTTGTTGCGGTACCGGTAACGATGGCGGCACGTGCCGCGGGGGTGCCGGTCATCTCCCACGAATCGGACATGACCCCTGGCCTCGCAAACCGTCTGGCCGGCCCGTTCGCAACGAAGATCTGCTGCAACTTCCCGGAGACGGTCAAGCTCCTTCCCGCGGGCAAGGCAGTGCTTTCAGGCTCCCCGATCCGTGAGGAGATCCTGAAGGGCGATGCCGGGACCGGTCTGAAGCTCCTCGGTTTCGACGGTGAAAAACCGAGGCTCATGGTCATAGGCGGTTCCCTCGGCGCGGTCCATGTCAATGATGCGGTCCGCAGGGTTCTTCCTAAGCTCCTTGAGCGCTTCGACGTCATCCATATCTGCGGCAAGGGCAATCTGGATGAGAGCCTGCAGGGACTTGCCGGCTACCGCCAGTTC
>JAFPHE010000073.1 GCA_017388745.1 Lachnospiraceae bacterium
GCGGACGCAAAGAAAGACCAGAGTTATGTCCTGTACATGCTCACACAGGAGCAGCTCGCGCATCTGATCCTCCCGCTGGGCGGACTGACCAAACCCGAGATCCGCGGGATCGCCGCCGCACACGGCTTTGTCAATGCACACAAACAGGAGTCTCAGGACATCTGCTTCGTCCCGGACGGCGATTACGTACGTTTTATGGAGGACTACACCGGCAGCGAATACCCGGACGGCGACTTCCTCGACATGGCAGGCAACGTTGTCGGGCGCCACCGCGGCGCCGTCCGTTACACCACCGGGCAGCGCAAAGGACTGGGGCTTGCGATGGGCAGCCCGGTCTATGTGCAGTCCAAGGATATGCGGACCAATACCGTGACAGTCGGCCCGGAAGAGTTTCTGTTCCGTCGTGAGCTGACCGCCTGCGATGCCAACTGGATCAGCGTACCGGACCTGACAGAACCCATGCGAGTCCTGGCGATGCCCCGGTACCGTAAAAAGGAATCGCCTGCGACCCTCTATCCGCTGCCTCAGGACACGCCCGATCCATCCCCTGCACAAGGCGGCTGCAGCCGCGTCCGCGTTGTCTTCGACGACCCGCAGCGCGCCATGACACCCGGTCAGGCCATCGTCTTCTATGACATCGACGAACCCGATCTGGTCGTCGGCGGAGCGACGATCGAAACCATCGAATAACCGCATGACAAAAGCGGCCTTTCGGCCGCTTTTTTAGTGTCTTTCGCACGCAGGGCGTTGCGCCTCTACAGGAATCTCTGATTCTTCGAAATGTAATACCACACATCCCGGCTCGCCAGCTTGACGAACTTCTTCGTGTCGAACCGGTACTTCATCGTGTATCCGTTGCCGCTGCCGTCGCGGAAGAAATACAGTGCCTTCGCGGTCAGTTCGATGATCTGATCCGGTGGATAGTTTTTCTTGAACCCGGCGATCTTCTTCGCTGTCCCGGCACCGCTCATCTTTTTCCGCCACACGTTATAGGTCCTTGTCGACCCGGACTTCGCAGAGGTCACGTAATACCAATATCCGTCGATGGGGTTGGCTGTTTTGAAAGTCGTGCCCGAAAGCTTTCTGAGGGTCTTATCTTTCGTGTCTAAAACCTTAACGATCTTGTTCTTATCCCGCACCAGGAAGTACCTGCCGCTGACGTTCTCCTGATCCAGCGGGGAAATGATGACCATGTTTTTCTTGATGATATACGACTTGGCGGTGTTGATGTTTACCTTATAAACCCTCCAGATGGTCGTACTCAGGCCGCGGTATTTGCTGTAATACAGATAGTTGCCGTAGATGTGGATGAACAGATGGGTGTCCGTACTTTTGCTTGTCCGGTACTGTCTCAGGTTGACGATCGTCTTCACTTTTGAAGTCGACAGATCTTTGCACTTGACCATCGTCCCGAGGTTGTCATACACATAGATCAGTTTCTCCCCGTTCGTGTAGAATTCCGGCCCGACACCGGCGGTGCTCTTGATCAGGAGGATCCGTTTTGTGGAGCCCGTATTCACGTTCTCACGGTACACGTAGTAGGACGAGCTGTTCACTGCATTCTCATAGTAGTAATAATACTTGCCGACCTGTACATCGTCGCCGTACCCGATTCTTGGTATCCGCACCCAGTTGTTGGTATTCCAGGTCGTACTTGCAGTGGTCGCAGCATACGCAACGGATGAGCCGGCATGCTCCGGTGCGACGGCTTCCATCACAGGCGGCGCGCTGAAAACGAGAGTCAGCACGATCGCTATAATAAATACCAAGCCCTTTCTCTTCACCACAAACCTCCTTGCCGCCGTCGCGACAGCGTCTTATCTATTGTTCCGTCTCCGTTCTTTTTATTCTGTGTCCGACTCCTCATCGATGTCCTCTTCCACAGCTTTAGCGCCAATCTGGATAAACGGGAGCACATCGATGACGTACGTGGCCTGCTCGCCCTCCATGGTCTTTTCCATGTTCCACAGAAGAGCCTTCACTTTGCAGGCGCCCGTCTCGTCATCCGTTTTGACGCAGTACGGGACCAGACCGGCCAGCGCAAGAACGCCGGCACCGCAGAGTACTTTCGTGATCGTTTTCATATCAACACCTCTTTCTTCCTGATTGTGTTACAGATTCTCTTACAATGGTTTTTTGCGTCCGCAATTTGTACAGAACGCGCCGTGGTTTTCGACGCCGCAGTCCGGACAGAACCACCGCACCGGACGCGGTTTGCCGCAGGCGGAACAGAAGTTGCCGTTGTTGATCTGTCCGCATACGCAGGTCCATTCCCCGGTGGCTGCCGCTTCCGGCGCCGGCGCTGCAGGCGCTGCACCCGGATCAGGGTACTTGTTCGGCAGCAGCACATGCTGGATCTCCTTGCCCATGAAGACACACTCATTGAAGGCGGGACCGTCGATGATATCCGGACGCGCTGCCGGATCGGACAGTTCGAATTCGATTTCCTTGAACCACGGATGCTTCACGTACATATGCACGTTGAACGTGTACTCGTAGCGGTACTGCTTTGGATCATAGCTCTCGTAGGTGCCGTCCTCGAGTTCCCGCTTGAC
>JAFPHE010000074.1 GCA_017388745.1 Lachnospiraceae bacterium
CTCACCGACCAGGTCCCGTATACGGGGACATTGCAGACCGGGATGCCTTTCTCCCGGCAGTATTCCGTATCGACGATATTATAGCCGGTTGCAAGCACCGTGATCATACGGATATCCGGACAGCGGTCGATCGTCTCCTTTGATACCGGCGTCTTGTTCAGCACAACAATCTCCGCATCGCCGATGGCTTCCGCGATCGCGGGGGATTCCTCATAAGAAACGCGGTCATAGACAGTGACTTCACCAAATTCCCGGATCGGATCCCAGCTCAGGTCACCCGGATTTTCCGCATAGCCGTCCAGTACTGCTATTTTCATAAATCATGCTCCTTTTACTTATCTCAGGCTTCCGGCAAGATGTTATGTCAACCAAATTCCGCTCATCACCCAAACATTGTCTCAAGAAGCTCCTCCATCGTGATGCTTCCGAGGTACTGCCGCAGGCTGTCCCCGCCGGAACTGTCAGGCCTGTCCGGGCAGAAGTTTTCCTTAAGAATGTTTTGTATATGTTCTTTTTCGTATGGTTCACCGATCAGAAAGCCGGTCAGTTCTTCCGTCGGTTTTAAAGACAGAAAGTCCCCGTAAATACCCGCCCCGGTGATCAGGCCTTTTTCCACATTCAGTCCGACTTCCAGCGTACCTCCGGGAAAGCGTTTCTTATTGCGATAGGAAAAATGCGGCGATCTGCCGTAATTCCACTCCCACCGGTCATACTTTTCTTCGCAAAGCTTCCGGATCTCCGCTTCTTCTTCCGGCGTCACGTATTCTTCGATGAGGGTGTTTTCCGGGCCGGATGCGGTGCCCAGCATTTCCCGGATCAGTACCCAAAACTCCTGAAGACCGATCGTTTCGTACGGTCCTTCTTTCAGCGCAGCCCGGATACCGCCCACACGGCTGCGCACCGATTTGGTGCTCTTGGATATGAACTTGGCAGGATCGGCGTTCAGCGCACCCGCGATCATCTCCGGATCCGAATCAAAGAGCAGTGTCCCATGGTACAGGATCCTGTTTCCCGAGATCCGCTGCGCCGTGCCGGAGATCTTTTTCCCGTCGACCAGAATGTCATTGCGGCCGGATGCTTTTGCATCAAGTCCGAGACTGCGAAGCGCCGCAACTACAGCTTCCGTAAACCGTCCGATGGAAACGTCCGCATCTTCATGCCAGTCCGTAATAAACGAATAATTGAGGTTGCCGAGATCGTGGTAGACCGCGCCGCCGCCTGTCATACGCCGTACAACTTTTATTCCGTGTTCCCGGACGAAAGTCTCATTGATCTCCTCGGAAGTATTCTGGTTCTGCCCGATAATGACGGCATTGTCGTTCTGCCACAATAAAAGATGATCGCCTTTCAGGCGGTGATGCAGGATATACTCCTCAAAAGCCAGATTGTAAGCGGGATCTGTGGACCCGGTCTCCATGTAGATCATAATTCTTTCCTTTTAATGCGGGAACAACTGTTTTCCCACCGGAAAAATTGCTATTTGCTGCTTATCTGTCGTATAATAGTAATGAATATGATCAGTTTTCAACGTGCTGATCCCACAGGATAATCGTAATGGCTAAAGAAAAAGAAATCAAGACCAATGTAATGCGCCTTCTTGACAAGGCAAAGATCCGGTACGAGCACCGGGAATACGAAGTTGACGAGAATGATCTCTCCGGCACACATGCCGCAGACGTCATGGGTGTCGATCACCGGATGCTTTTCAAGACTCTCGTGCTGCATGGCGATAAAAGCGGCTATCTCGTCTGCGTCATTCCGGTAGATGATGAAGTGGACTTAAAGAAAGCTGCAAAAGTATCCGGTAATAAAAAGGTGGAAATGCTCCCCATGAAAGAGCTTCTGCCTCTCACCGGCTACATACGCGGAGGCTGCTCTCCCATCGGTATGAAGAAGGCTTTTCCGACCTGGATCCATATATCCGCATCGGAACTTTCCGTCATCGGTGTCAGCGCCGGTCAGCGCGGTGTGCAGATCCTGATCAATCCAAAGGACCTTGCTGGCTATATCCGCGCACAGTTTGCGGACCTTACTTCAGGGACATAAGATCTTTCATTAAAACAGGATCCCGGATCTCCCGCATCGTCAGCAGAATTACTTTCAGGTTTGATAATGATACACTCTTATAAGATGGAGGTTTTATATGTACAATTTCACTTTCCACGTACCAACCAGGATCCACTTCGGTAAAGGCCAGATCGAGCATCTGACCGAGCTTGCGGAAAGCGGCTC
>JAFPHE010000011.1 GCA_017388745.1 Lachnospiraceae bacterium
GATCTCCGATCTGGTCATCTACTGGAACCCGACCTATACGAGATACCTGAGTTCCGCGCAGAACTCTGTCTCGGAGCTTCGCACCGGGTACAGCGAGTTCGTGGACGAGGTCCACGACCAGCTCGACGACATTGACGATGCAATCACCCAGATCGAGACCGCGCAGCAGACGATCGCTTCCGTTCCCGGAAGCTATGTCCCGTATAACGGGGCGGTCGTAAGCAAGGACGCAGCGCTGGCTGCGCTCGAGAGCACTCTGGCGCAGACGAAGGAAGGACGCAGGCAGCTCAAGAAAGCGCTGCGTTCGACCAAAGCCGGGCTGGACCGGTCCGACCGGACCATTGAGATCCGGCTGCAGCCGCTCAGGGATCAGATGATCTCTGTCGTGCAGGGCCTGGTCGTTTCCTATAAGCAGCTCGAGACGAACCGGAGCATGGTCGCGAAACAGACGGAACTCTATCAGGCTCTCTATGAGACACAGCAGCATATGTTTGCACAGAACATGGCGACTGCGCTGGATGTAAAGAGCTATGAGAACCGGCTGAACAGCGCGAGGCAGAGCCTCGCCCAGATCGACGCCGGACTGATGCAGCTTAAGAACACCATCGCGCTGCAGTGCGGCTACAGCAGCGGTGACGTCATCATTGCGGATATCCCGGCGCCCGACCTGCATTATCTTGAGGGCAGGGACTACGCTGCGGACAAGCAGAAGGCGGTGACGGGCAATTCTGCCGTCATCGAAGCCGGAAAGGTGACCAATTTCTCAAGCTACGGTTTCGAACTCAGGGATATGAGCGAGAATGAAGCCATGGGCAAGGCATCCGCAAAGATGGACAGCCTTTATGCGGAGCTGCAGAAACAGACTTCTCTTTATGAAGCTGCCGAGACATCCCGGCGAAAGGCGGAACTTGCGAAAAACGCAGCGGAGCGGCAGTATCAGCTCGGGCTGCTCGGACGCGGGGAGTATGAAGGACTGCAGATGCAGTACATCAGCTATGAAGCATCCGCGAAGCTCGCGGAACTCAATCTGACCCAGGCGATCGATACGTATTACTGGGCGACGCGCGGCGTCATGGACATCGAGTCGTGACACATAAGATACAAAGTACGGATAAACAACGGTATAAGGAGGTGAATCATGTCTGAAATGGTATATATCTGGATAAAGATGTTTCTGGCGGGTTTCGGCCTGCTGTTTGCAATCGCGATCTACGCTTTTACCTGCATCGGCCGTATGAAGATGTTTGAAAAGGCGGGTTGCGAGGGATGGAAGGCCTGGATCCCGGTCTACAGGGATTACTGCCTGTGCGAGATCACGATGGGAAAAGGATGGTACTGCTTTTTCGGACTGATCCCGTTCCTGGTGCCCGTGATGAAAGTGCTGTATTCGATCGAGGTCTCGCTTTCCTACGATGCCGGTCCCGTTTTCGCGGTCCTCTATTTCTTCCTGCCGTGCATTGCGGAGCTGGTACTCGGCTTCGGCAGCTATTCCTACCTCGGCGCGCAGGATCCGGAAGGACAGGTCCGTTCGATCCTGAACAGCGGAAAAACGAAGGCGGAAGAATACAGGCAGCAGAAGGCACAGGAAAAAGACACACGGCAGGAAAAGCCGGAAGAATAAAACGTCAGAGGACAAAGCACCGCATGGTTTATCAGGTATAAATCCGGCGGTGTTTTTTGTTGACATTAAATTGGATTAAAGTTAAAATATAATGACGTGTATTATTTGTATGCTATTTCCAAGTCTACATAGAGGCACAATGACAGTTTTATAAGGAGGTACAAGATGAACCCATTGGTTGCTATCGTGGTCATGCTTGTGCTTATTGCAGCAGCCGCCGCTGCTTCTTTCACGATCGGAAAGAAACAGGCGACGAAGGAATATGAGCTGAAGGTTGGTTCCGCGGAAACGAGGGCCAGGGCTATAATCGATGATGCAGTAAAAACAGCAGAGACCAAAAAAAGAGAGGCGCTTCTGGAAGCCAAAGAAGAAGCCCTCAAAAACAAGAACGAGTTCGAGAAGGAACAGCGGGAGCGCCGCAGGGAACTTCAGCAGCAGGAACAGCGTCTTCTGAAACGCGAAGAGAACGCCGACCGGCTGCAGGCAGAACTGAGCAAGAAGGACAAGGAACTCAATACCAAGGACAATACGCTCAACCGCAAAGCCGAAGAGATCCGCCGGATGCACGAGGAAAAGATCAAGGAACTGGAACGCGTATCCGGACTCACTGCCGACCAGGCAAAGGAAGAACTTCTCAACTCCGTCAGAGAAGATATCAAACACGATACCGCCAAGATCATCAAAGAATACGAAAACATCGCCAAGGAAGAAGCAGATAAGAAGGCTAAGGATTACATCGTTACAGCCATCCAGAGATGCGCTGCAGACCACGTGGCAGAAACGACCGTTTCTGTCGTACAGCTGCCTAACGATGATATGAAGGGCAGAATTATTGGCCGTGAAGGCAGAAACATTCGTACATTAGAGACCCTCACCGGAGTGGAGCTCATTATCGATGATACACCAGAAGCAGTCGTTCTTTCCGGTTTCGATCCGATCAGGAGAGAGATCGCGAGAGTGGCGCTCGAGAAACTGATCGTGGACGGACGTATCCATCCCGCCCGCATCGAAGAAACCGTAGAAAAAGCAAAGAAAGAAGTAGATAATACCATACGTGAAGAAGGCGAAGCCGCTGTCCTTGAGGCAGGCGTGCACGGCCTCAATTCCGAGCTGGTCAAGCTCCTCGGACGTATGAGATTCAGGACGTCTTACGGCCAGAACGGACTGAAGCACAGCATCGAGGTCGCACAGATCTCGGGCCTGCTTGCATCCGAACTGGGTTACGACGTCCGCATGGCAAAGCGCGCCGGCCTGCTGCATGATATCGGCAAGGCTGTCGATCACGAGCAGGAAGGAACACACGTCCAGCTCGGCGCTGACATCTGCCGCAGATATAAGGAACCGGCTGTCGTCATCAATGCCGTGGAATCACATCACGGCGACGTTCCGGCCAACAACCCGATCTCCTTCATCGTCGCCGCTGCGGATGCGATCTCGGCATCCAGACCCGGTGCAAGACGTGAGTCTCTTGAGGCATACACGCAGAGACTGAAGAAGCTCGAGGAGATCACCAACTCCTACAAGGGCGTCGAGAAGTCCTTTGCAGTCCAGGCAGGACGTGAAGTCCGTATCATGGTCATTCCGTCCGAAGTCAGCGAGGACGATATGGTGATCCTTTCCAGAGATATCGCAAAGCGTATCGAGGAAGAGATGACTTATCCGGGTCAGATCAAGGTCAATGTGATCCGCGAGACCCGCGCCACTGCAAC
>JAFPHE010000075.1 GCA_017388745.1 Lachnospiraceae bacterium
GCTCCCTGGAACGGCATCAACGCCCTCAACGCAGCCCTGCTCGGCATGATGGGCGTCAACCTGCAGCGTGAGACATTTAAAGACGAAGACCATATCCGTATCCATCCGATCATCACAAAGGGCGGCGACATCGTTAATACCGTCCCGGCGGACGTACGTCTCGAGTCCTACGTCAGAGGCTCCAATCCGAGAGCGATCCTCGATGCTTCCGACAAGATGGACCGCGCACTGAAAGCAGGTGCGGACGCCATCGGCGCCGAGTGCGAGATCGTGACCCTTCCGGGCGATTTCCCGTGCTGTCAGTGCGAGCCTCTGAATGAGCTAATGTATGAAAACCTGAAGACGCTCGCCGGCGACAGAGCTTCCTACTGCTGCCCCGGATTCGGCGGCGGTTCCTCAGACCAGGGCGACGTATCCTCGTTCCTTCCTTCGATCCAGTCCTACTTTACGGGAGCGACCGGCGGGCTTCATCAGGATACCTACAGGATGGTAGACCGCAGGAATGCGATCCTGACGGCTGCAAAGGCCATGCTGATGCTGGCTGTCGACCTCCTCTATGACGGCGCCGCAAAGGGCAAGGAGATCAGGCAGGGCTTCAAGCCGGTCATGACCAAGGAAGAGTACTTAAGAGACTGGGGACATATCGGATAACCGGGTGCGTACGGTCTCAGCTCATGCATTTCTACTCAGTAAAGGAGACTTCCTTTTGAGATTCAGCAAACTGACAGATAAAAAATGGTATAACGGTGCTGTCATCGTCTGCATCGGCGTCGTTCTCTACGTCGTGCTGACGCGTCTGCACACTGTTCTGTCCATACTCGGGACTTTCATCGGCTACTTCAAGCCGGTCATACTGGGCGTCGTTTTTGCATACATACTCAGCCCGCTCGCGAAATTCTTCTACTACAGGGTGTTCCGCAAAATGAAGCTCGGCAAAGGCCGCTGGTATCTCTCGGTGATCATTGCCGTCCTGCTGATGCTTCTGGTGCTGGTCGTGCTGATGGGGATGCTGATCCCGCAGATCATCCACAGCCTGGTCATGTTTTCCAACAATTTTGACGGATACGCCCTGTCCCTGATCAACTGGATCGACAACAGTCCCCTGCAGGCGCTGGTCGACCGGGCAAGCCTGGAGACCCTTGCCGGGAATGCCATGAATTCGATCTCCGCCTTTGTACGTGAAAACTCCGGCAGGTTCCTGAGCATTGCCGCAAGTTCCGGAAAAGGCATCATATCAGCAGTCATTTCCCTGATCCTTGCGGTCTACCTGCTGATCGACTCCAGAAGGATCGCCGGTGTTGTCCGTGAGTTCATGAGTCTGACGATGAGCCAGGGAGCTTACGAAGCGGTCCTGGATTTTGTGCTCCGCTGCGACACGATCCTCGTGAGCTACATTGTACAGAGCCTTTTTGAATCCCTGATCGTCGGTGTGGCCTGTGCGATCTTCATGGCCTTTATGCGGATGTCCTATATCGGGCTGATCTCCGTTGTTGTCGCCGTCACAAATCTGATCCCCAATTTCGGGCCGGTCATCGGCGGTATCATCGGTGCATTCATCCTTCTTCTGGTCAACCCGCTGCATGCACTGATCTTTATCGGGTTCTGCGTCGTGCTGCAGTTCGTTGACGGCTATATCCTCAAACCGAGGCTGTTTTCCAACTCCCTCGGTGTTTCCGGCGTCGTCATTCTGACCGCGACCATCGTGCTCGGCAACATGTTCGGTCTCATCGGCATCCTCCTTTCCATCCCGGCCGCCGCGGTCCTGCACTTTGCGTACAACGACTACTTTATCCCCTGGCGGAAGCGGCGGAAGGCGCTTCATGCATGTCAGACGGACAAGTGACCGGCAGTCCCGTATATTTCAAACCAACCACTCAGAAAAGCGGCCCCGAAAGGCCGCTTTTTCATGTGCTGAATGCGTATTTGGAATTAGTCCGCTTATTCTTTCCTTATGAGTTCGGCTTCGATCGGCGGTACTTTGGAAGGCTCGTTTGTGGCAGGCTCTCCTTCGGACCAGAGCCGGATCATGTTGAAAGC
>JAFPHE010000012.1 GCA_017388745.1 Lachnospiraceae bacterium
GGAATGCATCATCCCGAAAGGTCTTGTGAGCCTCGGATCGCTGGCTTTCCGGGGATGTTTAAGCCTTCGCAGATACTTTCTTCCGGAGCGGCTCAATAATATCGGTCCGGGGGCATTTTCCACAGGTGACATGATCATACGGCAGGTCCTGCCGGAAGGCATCGGCGGTGATGGCTCTTCTGACAGCAAAGCGGGGACGGCCAGCATTTGTGTGACGCTGAAGCGGCCGTGGAGAGACGGCGAGCAGGAACGCGCGCTGGCATCCTGGTTCAATACACCTTCAGAAGAGCATTTCCTGCGTATGACAGAGACCGCATACAGGGTCCCTGCCGCGGCGGAATGTCTGGAGTGCGGCGGTATTTACAGGGACTGGCTGAAAGAGCATGCTTTGGAGGCAGGACTCTGGCTTGTAAGCCAAAACGATGTAAAGCTCCTTCAGAAGTTGCTTGCAGAGGGACTTATGGATGCATGTGCCGACAGGCTGATCGAAGCCGCAATCGCGGAAAAGAAGATTGAAGCGGAAGCATTGCTGCTGGAATACAAGGACAGGCATACGGCTGCCGGGACAGACCTGATCAGCGAAGTGCTCGACAGTGAGCTTGCACTGTAGGGCCGGACAGTTCCGTATTTTATTGATAAACAATCCGAAGTTTTTGTGGCAGCGCGTATGTGCCCTGTGTTAGAATTATCAGTGATGAAACAGCTTTTAACACCATAAAGAGACGGTGCCCCGCGGCTGCCGTATTATTGAACAACGGGAGTAAGATCATGGCAGATGTAATGATAGAGAGACTCAACAAGTTAAGTACAGCAGAGCTGGCAGATGCCTGCCTTCGACTCGGAGTTCCGATCCGATGCGCGCCGAGCGAGATGCAGGCGGTGCAGGATACCATGCATTGTTCCGGACGGGTAAGACCTGCGCGGCATTCGGGCAGTGTTGACATCTTCCTGGAGGCGCTGGAGTATGCGGAACCGGGAGAGGTCCTGGTCGTGGATGACGGCGGACGCAAGGATCGTTCCGCGATCGGCGATATGATCGCGCGCGAGGTGATCCATGCCGGGCTTTCCGGCATCGTTCTCTGGGGATGCCACCGTGATACAAGGGAGATCCTGGATCTCAATCTTCCGTTTTTCTCGATCGGCAGGATCCCGAACAGCCCGGTTACTCAGGACCGCCGTACACCGGACGATCTCAAGTGGGCGCGCGTCGGCGAATGGGTCGTGACAGCGGATGACGTCGTGGTCGGCGATGCTGACGGCGTTATCTTCCTGCCGTTCAACAAGCTGACGTCCATCGTTCCCGTGGCCGAAGCGATCCACGAGACCGAGCGCAGACAGTCTGCGATCATGCGCAACGGCACCAGCCTGCGCGAGCAGTTCTACTTCAAGGATTATCTGCAGCAGAGAGCGCAGGACCCGACTTATGACCTCAGAAAGCACCTCCAGAAGGTCGGCGGTGCGATCGAATAAATTTGACGATTTTTCAAAAATAACAGTTGACAAATCCGTCGGCAGGTAGTAATATATCCATGCTGTCCGACGGAAACTGTTGTTCCAACAGACGTGAGCCTCGGTAGCTCAGTTGGTAGAGCAACGGACTGAAAATCCGTGTGTCGCCAGTTCGATTCTGGCCTGAGGCAGTTCACAAGTTCATACTTGTATTTGCGCGAGTGGCTCAGTGGTGGAGCGTCGCCTTGCCAAGGCGAAGGTCGCGGGTTCGATCCCCGTCTCGCGCTTTTTTCTATGTAGCGGAAA
>JAFPHE010000076.1 GCA_017388745.1 Lachnospiraceae bacterium
GTTTACACCGGCGAGGACTTCCTGTACTGGGTCAATAAGTCCAACAACATCGTCAGCACGAGTCCAACCTATCATTTCACGATGGTTGGCGAAACCTGGATCCGACTGATTACCTCGCGCAATGCGGAACAGAATGCAAGCGTGTACGTCGTGTTCCTGAATGCATACAGCCAGACACAGAGCGAAGGACGCGTGAGGGATGCTATTGACGCAGATGAGCTGTTCCCGAAGACCAATCCCTCAAAGATCGGCGTAGAGTTCGAAAAATGGGTCTTTGAAGGCACAGATGAAGAAGCGACGCCGGATTCAATCGCGGCAAAGGCGGCAGTACCTGCCCCGGTTGTGAAGGTCGTTCCGAAGTATAAGGAAACGGAAGATACGTATACGCTGACTGTCAGGTTCAAAAACGGTGGAACGGCAGCAGACGTCGATGGCATGCACTTTACGGTTACGGCAGGCCAGACAAAGATCATCCGGCTCAGCAGCATTTTGGCTGCGGTTGAAGGGTTGACTGCAGAAGATTTCAGCTTCTGGACGCTTGACGGAACGACGCCCGTCTCCTTCAAGCGCACGGAATATACGGTCATCGCAACGAAGGATCAGACCATTACGCTGACGGCTGTCTTCGGCGAAGAGGTCACTCCGGAACCGATTGTCCGGATCGAGCAGATGACTGCAACGATGAACGGTGAAAAGTACAGAGTGTCCACGATGATGCGGTATGAAGTGCCCAAAGGATACACGGTACATGAAAGCGGCTTTGTGCGCAGCACATCCGGTACGTTCACGGAAGACGAACTGGTAATCGGCGCTCCGAATACGAAGAAGCACATCAGCAACTTCACGAGTCAGGATGCCATTTATGTTCTGAATATCAACTTCTCCAACCCCGATAAGGTGGTTTACTACAGAGCATACGTCATTTACGAAAAAGATGGCGAATTGTTTACGCTGTACAGCCCGATGGTCAGCGGAAGTTATAACCAGTTAACGAACCCATAGGAAAGGAGAGAATCAATATGAAGCGCGAATTTTGTGAACCCGAAATCGAAGTCATTCGCTTCTCGGAGCGCGATGTAATCGCCACGTCGTCTTCTACTCCGATCGGAGAAGGCGATGAGGACGACGACTGATCGCTGACAAGAATCATCTGCAGAGGAGCGGCAGTGATGCCGTTCCTCTGCAGTTATTCAAGATGCTCTTTGCGCGCTTTTGAGCAATGGGATGTCTATGATCTGAAGGCCGTGCGTTCACGACCCTGAGATGGCAGACATCGTTATCACATTTGTTGCGACAAGAAAGAATCATAGCAGGAGGAAATAATATGAACACATTGCGGAAAAGAATCATATGCGGTCTTCTGACCATAATGATGCTGATTTCGTTATTCCCGCTGCCGGCATTTGCAGCTGCAGCGGAAACAGAACGGGACAACGCAGCTTATGTTGAAGAGATCGAACCGGAGGCAGCGCCCGCGGAGGAAGCGGACGGCACTGCTTCAGCAGTACCCGATTCGACAAATGAAACCCAAAATGAGGTGTCGGAAGAAGCGCCCGCCGGTGAAAACAGCGATGCACAGTGGATTGTTGCGCTGACGTCCAGAACAAGGGAATCGGCGTCAACCGTGTGCAGACTCTCCGGCGGCGGAGCGTATCGCGACGGCGACAGCGTAACCGTCACTGCGTATCCGCGCAAGGGCTATACCTTCATCGGCTGGTACAATGCAGTGGACACAGCCTTTGAAACAAATCTGTGCAATCAGCAGAGTTACACATTTGTTGTTTCTGAGGACACGAGCCTCGTTGCGCTTTTTGCTGTTTCAAATGGGACGCTGTTCACTCTGACGGTACACGGCTCGCTTTATGTTGTCAATAACGGCCCGGTGCAGAGCGACATGTTCACATCCACTTATAACGCGGGTGAAACCATGTACCTGTCTTTCCGTGACGAGACGAAGGAATTCCTGTACTGGGCAAACGCATCCGGCAATATTCTTTCTACGCAAAAGGATTTTTCATTTGCGCTGGCATCCGACACAGAGATTTCTTCCTACTATGCTGCCAACGATACGTCTGTGACGACTGCAATGGTTATTTTCCGCAATGCCTATAAGCAGCTTATTCAATCACGTACGTATGCTGTTGGTCAACCGATTTCTTACCCGAAAAGCAACCCTAGCAAGATGGGTTATATCTTTACCGGATGGTATATTGCAGACGAAAACGGTGAACCGACGTCTACAGAAGCAACCGAAGCCGCTATTTACGAAGCAATGGAAGGCGCAAATACTGTCATCGTAGTGCCTGATTACGTTGCAAACGGCAAGGAGTACACCGTTTCGGTCAAGTATACAGACACGGAAGGCAATTCTCTGAAGGAAGGCATTTCCAAGGTGGTGGGCGTTGGCAATTCGAAGACCTTTGTCGCACCGACCATTAACGGCTACACATTCCAATATTGGATGCTGAACGGTGTAAAGGCAACGTACAACAGATCTTATACCATCATCTATGCAACGCCTGGCGAAGCGGTCCTGCAAGCGGTTTACGCACAGGGCGACGCAGTGCAGGAACCGACGATCATCATTACACAGACCTACTCCAAGATCGACGAGAGCAGCGGGAAATACGTTGTGGCAAACACAGAGCAGTATTTTGCGCCTGATGAATACGTCGTTATGGAAGTCGGCTTTGTTTGGTCCAAGAATGCCGGCTTGTACGGTGTTGCCGGCGGAACCGAAAAGCTGGTTCTGGGCGCCCCGGATACGAAGAAGCACCTTTCCGGATTTACCACAAACGAAGGTATTTATACATTCAACCTCAGAACAAGCAATCCGGACAATATCTACTTCGAAAAGGCGTATATGATCCTGAAGGCGCCTGACGGCTCGATCGTCACGTATTATTCCGACATGACGATCGGCAGCTTCAACAGCCTGCAGGGCAATGAATTCAGGATTGTCGTCACCAATTCATCGAGTTCCGTGCTGAATGCAGACGCTGACGTTCCTGTTACTGCTTCGATCGAACAATCGGTTATCATTAATAATATTGCAACATTGACGATCTTCATCGACGACGCGGCGTCTGCAGTTGAGATTGATGAAGAAACAGAAGCGGCGAAGGGCTATGACGTCCGCATTGACGGCGTCAGGGCGGACAATACCGAGCTGCTCGTGGTCAATATGGAAAAAGCGCTGCCTTCCAAAATGTCTGCAGAGACGATTAAGGCATATCACGAAGGCATACAGATGACATCTGTCGCAAGCAAAGCCGAACTGACAGAGGAAGATATGTTCTTCTATGATGCGGCAACCGGTGATGTTTCTGTTGCGGTCACCCATTTTTCGAACTTTACATTCGTATACCCGATATACATGATCAGATTCGAAAACGAGGGTATACTTTTGCAGTACAGTACATTTCTCTATGGCGAAGTACCGACTTATGACGGCGACACTCCGACGAAAGAAGCAGACGTCGGCGCAACCTACACGTTTGCCGGATGGAAAGACGCAAACAATGTGGTATATGATGAGGAACTGCCGGCCGTAACCGAAAGCGCGACCTATACGGCGGCTTTCACGGAAAAGGAGCGGGAGTATGGAGATCCCGTTTGGAATTGGGAGGAGGGACTATCTTCCGCGACAGCAAGCTTTACGGCCTTGGACGATGAGAGCTTCAAAATACAGATTGAGGCATCCGTCAGCAGCGAAGTTACGACGCCTCCCACCTGCGAGGAGACTGGGCTTCGCACCTATACTGCGACTGTGATCTTCCGCGGCGAGACTTACACGGATACCAGAACCGAGACGATCCAGGCTCTTGGTCACGATCTGGTGCACCATGAAGCAAAGGCGGCGACCTGCACGGAGATCGGCTGGAACGCCTACGACACCTGCATGAGATGTGATTACACCACCTACGAGGAGATCCCGGCACTTGGCCACGACTGGGCTGCTCCCACCTACGAGTGGGCGGCAGACAACAGCACCGTGACGGCGAACCGCGTGTGCAAGAACGACGCAAGCCACGCAGAGACCGAGACGGTGAATACCACGTCCGCAGTGACAAAGCCTGCCACCGGCGATGCGAAGGGCGAGACGACCTACACGGCGAAGTTCAAGAACGAGGCCTTTGAGGAGCAGAGCAAGGTTGTGGCGAACATCCCGAAGCTTCCGAAGGCAACCGTGGAGGAAGAGGAGGCCGTCCCGGAGAATGTCTATCTTTACAATCTGAATGGACTGCAGCAGACCACGAACGTCGTGGACAAGCTGAACGCGGCCTATCTGTTCACCGCGGTTGCCCCGGAGGAAGAGACTGCTGCGTACTATGACGGCTGGCACTGCGACTACCGCGTGACCTTCGAGAACGCGTTTGATGCAAACAGTTTCGGCCTGTACGGCGCATACAACGGCTTCGGAAACGATTATGAGGTTGCGTTCCAGTATCCGAACGATGTGGAAACAAACGAGCAGGTGTACCTGCTGAGCGCCGCAGGACTGAACGGCGTGACCTACGGTGACGTCCATAACAGCATTGAGGAATTCCACTGCGGCGTCTTCAACCTGAATGAGGACAACGTCGGCAAGAAGATGCTTGTGGAGCTGGTAATCTGGCCTGCGGACGGAACGCCGGAGAACGCGACCGTCCTCACAAGCACGGAGTACACCTTTGCGGGACAGGCGAAGATCAGCTGCGTCCATGCCTGGAGCGACTGGGCGGTGACCACAGCACCCACCTGCACCGAAACCGGCGTGGAGACCCGCACCTGCTCTCACTGCAGCACGACGGAGACCCGCGAGGTCGCAGCGCTGGGCCACGATCTGATCCACCACGACGCCCAGGCGGCTGCCTGTACCGCTATCGGCTGGAACGCCTACGACACCTGCTCGAGATGTGATTACACCACCTACGAGGAGATCCCGGCCCTCGGCCACGATCTGGTCCATTACGCAGCGCAGGCGGCTACCTGTACTGAGAAGGGCTGGAACGCCTACGATACCTGCACCAGATGTGATTACACCACCTACGAGGAGATTCCGGCCCTCGGCCACGATCTGGTCCATCACGACGCCCAGGCGGCCACCTGTACTGAGAAGGGCTGGAACGCCTACGACACCTGCTCGAGATGTGATTACACCACCTACGTGGAGAAGGCTGCGCTGGGTCACGATCTGGTCCACCACGAGGCACAGGCCGCTACCTGTACCGCCATCGGCTGGGAGGCCTACGACACCTGCTCCAGATGTGACTACACCACCTACGTGGAAAAAGCTGCGCTCGGTCACGATCTGGTCCACCACGACGCGAAGGCCCCGACCTGTACCGAGATCGGTTGGGACGCCTACGACA
>JAFPHE010000013.1 GCA_017388745.1 Lachnospiraceae bacterium
CTCGGCAAGGATGCTTTCCAGGAAGCGGATGTCATCGGGATCATGATGCCTATCACCAAAGCCCAGTACCTTGTCCGTGATGTGAATACACTGGCTGATGATGTGCGTGAAGCGTTTGCTCTTGCCAGAAGCGGCCGTCCCGGACCCGTCCTCATCGATATCCTGAAAGACGTCACGACACAGACTGCGGATTATGAGTATCTGCCCAGAGAACAGCATTATGCACACGGCTCACTCGGCAGTCTTATGATGAGGGCAACGACAAGCGCGCTCCGTATGCCGGAGCCTGACCGTCAGGACATTGAAACTCTCGTGAAAATGATCGATGAGTCGGACAAACCGATGCTGATCTGCGGCGGCGGTGTAACAAGAAGCCGAGCGCATATGGAGTTTCGCGAGTTTGCAAAGAAACTGGACGCCCCGACAGCCATCACGCTTATGGGCGGCGGTTCCATGCCGGGTGATGATCCGCTTTCCACCGGCATGATCGGCATGCACGGCTCCCAGGCTTCAAACCGGGCATGTGACGGATGCGACCTGCTGATTGCTGTGGGATGCCGCTTCTCCGACCGCGTAGCTCTGAAACCGTCCACTTTTGCACGAAACGCCAGGATCGTCCACATTGATATCGACCGTGCGGAGATAAACAAGAATGTCCGTACAGATCATCACATTATCGGAAACGCCAAGGTGGTCCTTGCACAGCTGAATGCAATGATCCCTCAGTATGACCACAGTGAATGGAAGCGTTATGTCTTTTCTTTCCCGAGGGAGACGGAGTATGACGCCTCCACGAGTGCGCTGACCCCGAAGGAGATCCTTTCCACGATCAGCGATATGATGCCGGAGGATACGATCGTCGCCACAGACGTCGGCGAGCATCAGATGTGGTCCATACAGCATTTCCATTTCAGTTATCCGGGACAGCTGCTTACCAGCGGCGGATTCGGAACCATGGGCTTCGGTCTCGGTGCAGCCATCGGCGCGAAGATCGGCAATCCGGAAAAGACGGTCATCCACGTGACCGGTGACGGAAGTTTCCGAATGAACTGCAACGAACTGTCTACAGAAGCATATTACAAGGCTCCTGTCATTACTTTCATTTTCAATAACGGATGTCTCGGAATGGTCCGTCAGTGGCAGGAACTCATGTATAACGGACGCTACTCGGCAACGATCCTCGACCGGGGTCCCGATTTTGTAAAGCTCGCGGAAGCTTACGGTCTGAAAGGCCGGAGGGTCTCATCGCCGGAAGAACTGACAGACGCCATCAAAGAGGCTCTTTCTGAGTATTCCGAAGGACGCGGCTATATCGTAGAGTGCACGGTAGCCCAGTCTGAGCTTGTACGACCGATGGTAAACGGCGGTACACACATTACCGAATTCTTATTGAACTGAGCCGGGAAAGGAGGGTACAATCATGTTGAATAACAGAAATGATGTTTCCACAGCTGAAACACGCCGTACGCTTTCCGTCCTGGTGGACAACAAGCCCGGCGTCCTGAGCCAGATCGCAAGGCTTTTTACGAGAAACGGCTACAACATTGAATCGTTTACGGCGGGTACGACCATTGATGAAGATATTACCCGTCTGACGATAGAAGTGACTGCCGATGACAGTCATACCGAACTCATGGTCGCGCAGCTTTCCAAAATGGTCCCTGTCCATTCGGTCAAGCTTCTGGAAGCGGAGCATGTCATCCGCCGCGAACTTGTCCTGTTCAAGGTCCACGCTGTGACAAGCGAGGTGCGCAATGAGATCATCCAGGTCGCCAACATTTTCCGCGGATCCGTTATCGATGTATCCAGGGAAACACTGACGCTTTCGATCATCGGAGACGAAAAGAAGATCGACGGCGTGCGTGATATCCTGGAAGGCTTCGGCATTATCGAGCTGGCGCGTACGGGAATGATCGCACTGGAACGCGGAAAGTACACTATCAATGATGAATCAAAGGTGAAAGGAGAATTCAACTATGGCAAAAATGTATTATGAAAAGGATTGTGATATCAATCAGCTTAACGGCAAAAAGATCGCGATCATCGGTTACGGCTCGCAGGGCCATGCGCATGCAATGAATCTGCGTGACTCCGGCTGCGACGTGATCGTTGGTCTCCGTAAGGGTAAATCCTGGGACGCTGCAGTAAAAGACGGCTTCACTGTTATGACAGTCGCGGAAGCAACCAAGGCTGCTGACATCATCATGATCCTTATGCCGGATGAGAAGCAGGCAGAGACCTATAAAAAGGAGATCGGCCCCAATCTTACCGAGGGCAAAGCCATCGCATTCGCACACGGTTTCAATATCCGTTATGAGCAGATCGTTCCGCCCGCAGGAGTTGATGTTTTCATGGCTGCGCCGAAGGGACCGGGCCATACAGTCAGAAGCCAGTTTGTTGCAGGCAAGGGCGTTCCCTGCCTGGTAGCGGTTGAACAGAACCCGAGCGGCAAAGCGTATGACATCGCGCTTGCATACATTGCAGGCATCGGCGGCGCACGTGCAGGCATCATGGAGACCACTTTCAGTGATGAGACCGAGACCGATCTCTTCGGTGAGCAGACTGTCCTTTGCGGCGGCTTCGTACAGCTGATGAAGTGCGGCTTTGAGACCCTTGTTGAAGCAGGTTATGAGCCGGAAAACGCTTACTTCGAGTGCATTCATGAGCTCAAGCTGATCATTGACCTGATCGTTGTCAAAGGCATTGCCGGCATGAATTACTCCATCTCCGACACCGCAGAGTTCGGTGAGTATGTCTCCGGACCGAGAGTCCTTCCGGAGGACGTTGTCAAGGCCAATATGAGAGCTATCTTAAGCGACATCCGCGACGGATCCTTCGCAGGCCGCTGGATCATGGAAAACCAGTGCGGACGTACCTATTTTAACTCCAAGAGAAAAGAACTCGCAAAGCATCCGATGGAAGTCGTCGGCGATCAGCTGAGGAGAAATATGCTCTGGGCAGGCGCTGACCAGTCTATGGACGAGATCTCCAAATAATTAGGACATAAATGATATTCCGGCAGGGCACCCCGTCTGTTTTTATCAGGGATCCCCTGCCGGGTCCTGTTCAGAATACCGGATTTTATTACATTATGAATGATCTGACTTCACGCCTGCTGGTCTATGGAGACCTCGGAGACAACAGTATATTAAAACAGCTTTCCCTGGCGTTCGATACCTGGGATAAAGGCACATGTGATGCACATATGAAACCGCACATCGTGCGCTCTATCTATGATCAGATCAAGCGTCTTCTGGATCTGGCAACGGACTATGGTTTCAATCGCAATCTCTGGCAGGATTATCTGACCTTCGTTCTCATGACCAATGAAAACAGTTTCAGTCTTGTCACGGAACGCGGCACGAAACAGCATGGCTCGATCGATCTCCTTGTAAAAGCCGATTTCGAGATATTCCGTCAGCTCTTCCATTATGATTTCAGCGGGATTGAAGAGGACCTCGGCATTGACTGTTTCAGTATTATCACTGATTATCATGCAATCGATAAGAAAAAGCAGCGTTATAACAAATCCGTAAGCGATATGGTCCGGGGTTTAAGCGACCGGCTTTCAAAGGCTGCTGATGCGGATGCGTTCTATGATATCATTACGGATCAGTATCTTCATTACGGAGTGGGAATGATCGGACTGAATGCCGCATTCCGCGTTCGTCCGCTCAGCTGCGACGAAGCATCCGGCAGCACCGCTTCTTTTGAACAAAGCATTTTCAGCAATGCTGATGACGTTGCACTCGTGCCGATCTACAACCTTGACCGGCGCATGCTGTCGGACCTTGTCGGATACGAGCAGCAAAAAGAAGAGCTAAGGCGCAACACGGAAGCATTCCTTGACGGCAAGGCATCCAACAATATACTTCTTTACGGCGACGCCGGCACAGGCAAGTCTTCGAGCGTCAAAGCGCTTATCAGCGAGTATTATGACCGCGGTCTGCGCATGATCGAGATCTACAAGCACCAGTTCAGGGATCTTTCTGCGGTCATCGCGAGGATCAAAAACCGAAATTTCCGCTTCATCATCTTCATCGATGATCTGTCATTCGAGGAGAATGAAGTCGAGTATAAATTCCTTAAAGCAGTTATCGAAGGCGGCGTTGAAAACTGGCCGGAAAACGTCGTTATTTACGCTACATCGAACCGGCGCCATCTCATACGCGAAACATGGAATGACAGAACGGATATGGAACATAACGAAGATATCCACCGTTCCGATACCGTGGAAGAGAAACTTTCACTGTCGGCAAGATTCGGCGTACGGATCTTTTATCCGGCACCGAGGCATGCAGAGTTCCAGAACATAGTTTTAAGCCTGGCCCGAAGAAAGGGCCTCGATCCGGCAGAATGGCCCGATGAGCGTATTCTGCAGGGTGCGATCAGCTGGGAACGCCGTGCCGGCGGTCCGACCGGACGGGTGGCCGAGCAATACATTACATATATACTTTCGGAAAAAGAAAGATCCTATGGGCAGTGAAGACGCCTATGAGAGATCATATCCATATTCAACACTTAAGAAGGAGAGCAGCACATGAGATCAGATAATGTCAAAAAAGGTTCACAGCAGGCACCGCATCGTTCCCTGTTCCGCGCATTAGGCCTTACCAGCGAGGAGATGGAACGTCCGCTGATCGGCGTCGTCAACTCTTACAATGAGATCGTTCCGGGACATATGAATCTGGATAAGATCACCGCGGCAGTTAAGCAGGGTGTTGCCATGGCCGGCGGCGTTCCGATCGTTTTCCCGGCGATCGCTGTATGCGACGGCATTGCCATGGGTCACGAAGGTATGAAATACTCCCTCGTTACCAGAGAACTGATCTGTGACTCGACCGAAGCGATGGCGATGGCACACCAGTTTGATGCTCTTGTCATGATCCCGAACTGCGACAAAGTCGTTCCCGGCATGCTGATGGCCGCAGCCCGGCTGAATATCCCGACAGTTTTTGTAAGCGGCGGCCCGATGCTTGCAGGCCATGTAGGAGGAAGCAAGACTTCCTTAAGCAGTATGTTTGAAGCCGTAGGAGCGTATGCTGCAGGCAGGATCACAGAAGACGAACTTGAGGATTTTGAATGCAAAACTTGTCCTACCTGCGGATCCTGCTCCGGTATGTATACCGCAAATTCCATGAACTGCCTGACCGAGGCGATAGGTATGGGACTCCGCGGCAATGGAACGATCCCGGCTGTCTACTCCGAGCGACTGATCCTTGCTAAGCATGCAGGCATGAAAGTTATGGAAATGCTCGAAAAGAATATCCGTCCACGGGATATCATGACAAAGGAAGCATTTATCAACGCGTTTACCGTAGACATGGCACTGGGCTGTTCCACGAACTCAATGCTTCATCTGCCAGCGATCGCACATGAAGCAGGAGTCGACATCACCATCGATATTGCCAATGAAATCAGCGAGAGGACTCCGAATCTCTGCCACCTTGCTCCGGCAGGCCATGCTTATATTGAAGAGCTCAATGAAGCCGGCGGTATTTATGCGGTCATGAATGAGCTTGCTGAAAAAGGCCTGATCAATCTCGATTGTATGACTGTTACCGGAAAGACCGTCGGTGAGAACATCCGCGGCTGCGTCAACCGTGACCCGAAGATCATCCGCCCGCTCGACGATCCGTTCAGCGAAGTCGGCGGCCTGGCAGTCCTGAAGGGCAATATTGCACCGGACGGCTGTGTCGTTAAGCGTTCCGCTGTTGCTCCGTCCATGCTGAAGCATGAAGGTCCGGCACGTGTGTTCGATGACGAAGAGACCGCGATCGCTGCCATCAAGGGAGGAAAGATCTGTCCCGGAGACGTTGTTGTTATCCGGTATGAGGGACCGAAAGGCGGACCGGGTATGCGTGAAATGCTGAATCCCACGTCCGCGATCGTAGGAATGGGGCTCGGCGAATCTGTGGCTCTGATCACGGACGGGCGTTTCTCAGGCGCATCCCGCGGTGCTTCTATCGGCCATATCTCACCCGAAGCTGCAGTCGGCGGTCCGATCGGCCTGATCGAGGAAGGAGATACCATCAGTATCGATATTCCGGGTTATCAGCTTAATGTAAAAGTCTCCGACGAAGAGCTTGCCGCCCGCAAAGCAAAGTGGCAGCCTCGCCAGCCGAAGATCACGACCGGGTATCTCGCGCGTTACGCAGCACAGGTCACTTCAGGCGCAAAGGGTGCATACCTGACCGTTAACGGTGAAGGCTGAACAGATAATAGTGACATTTATAACGATGCCGGCCGGATCCTGCAGTTTCTGCAGAGTCCGGCCGGCTTTTTCAGCCTTATTATATCTTATTGTAGCGCGGATTGGGGTTTGCAGGAGGCCATCCGGGAATATTGCCGTCAATGACTGCCCTGAAGAGGCGTTTGTCGGCACCCGGTGTTTCCCTGTAGATCCTGTGAAGGAGCTCCTTTACGTACTGACGCCGCGTATAACCGTCCATCGGACATGGGTTCTTACAGACAGGAAGACCGTTTGCGTACTTTTCTTTTATATCGTCGGATTGAATATCTGACTGCTCAATGCGTTTCGGCATTCCCTCGCCTCGATAATTCTTTGCAAAGCTGATGATATCCGCTTCATCGATAAAGATAAACGGGCGGATGACGCTCAGTTTTGTCCGGTCAAGATAGGTGAGCGGTGAAAAAGAATAGAACCGTCCCTCATAAAGCATGGAAAGGAAAGCGGTCTCTATGAGATCATCCTTATGGTGAGCATAGGCGATCTTGTTCGCACCGATCTCAAGCGCTTTGTCGTCAAGTGCTCCTTTACGGAGCTTTGCGCAGAGTGCGCAGGGGTTGGATTCCTTGCGTATGTCAAACAGAACCTCACCGATCTGAGTCGGAACGATATGGTATGGAACGCCCAGGTCTTCTGCCAGTACTTTCACAGGAGCAAGATCAATATTGCTGAGACCCAGGTCGACCGTGATCGCGCTCAGTTCAAAATGTTTCGGATAGAAACGCTGCAGAGCTTTCATTGCAACAAGCAGCGAAAGAGAATCCTTGCCGGCGGAGACTCCGACCGCGATATGATCCCCGTCCCCGATCAG
>JAFPHE010000077.1 GCA_017388745.1 Lachnospiraceae bacterium
GGTCTGTCGGACCAGTCGGTCTTGGTCTCGGCAATCTTGTTCACAACTTCCATACCCTCGATAATCTTACCGAAAGCTGCGTATGAACCATCAAAGTGAGGAGAGTTCTTGTGCATGATGAAGAACTGGCTTCCTGCGGAGTCAGGGTTCATGGCTCTTGCCATCGAGATGACGCCTCTTGTGTGCTTCAGGTCGTTGACAACGCCGTTCGCCGAAAACTCGCCCTTGATCTGGTAGCCCGGGCCGCCGGTGCCCATGCCGTAGGGACAGCCGCCCTGAATCATGAAGCCTTTGATGACGCGGTGGAAGATCAAGCCGTTATAAAAGCCCTTCTTCACGAGGCTGATGAAGTTGTTGACCGTGTTGGGGGCAACATGCGGATAAAGCTCGATCTTGATCTCGTCGAGATTTTCCATCTGGATCGTTACGATAGGATTCTGCATAGTTTTATCTCCTCATAGATTAGTTTACATAATTCATTGACTGCTCTGACCCGCGGAACCGCACTGCGGCTTCCCGGATGCGGCATCAGACTGCGGCTCAAACCTTGCGGTTACGGATCGGCTCTCCTGCAAGATAGCGCTTCAGGTTGTCGAGGCCGATCGCCGCGATCTTGCGGAGGGTATCATCCAGATGGTCTCCGCCCGCGATGTGCGGTGTCAGCAGAACACGCTTCTGATTCCAGAGCGCACTGTCTTCCGGCAGCGGTTCCTGTTCCGGCGTATCGACCGCCGCGCCCCAGAGATGCCCTTCTTCGAGGACCCGGTTCAGGTCTTCGTTATTGCAGATCGAGCCGCGGCCGCCGTTCATGTAGATCGCATCCTTCTTCATGCTCATCAGACGGTCATAATCAAAGTAATGCGTCATTTCCTCGATATGCGGAAGCATGCAGCATACCACGTCCGCTTTCTTTACGAGCTCGTCGAGCTCATCCATGCCGTGCATCTCGTCGATGCCCGCGGCAGGTTTGGACGGGTCGCGCCGTACGCCGATCGTATGCGCGCCGAAAGCCTTGCAGTATCCTGCAAATGTCGACCCCAGATCGCCTGTGCCGAGGATCAGGATATCCTCTCCCTTCGGGCTCTTCACCATGCCGGCGTCCTGCCAGAGGCCGGCATTCTGCTGGTCGCGGTAAGCCGGCAGGTTCTTCATGACCGCGAGCATCATGGCAAACATGTGTTCCGCCACGGAAAGACCGTAGGCACCCGTCGCCGAACTCAGCATTGCCCCCTCACGGAGCAGTCCCGGGACCATGTAGTGATCCACACCGGAGCTCTGTGCCTGCAGCCACCTGAGTTTCTTCGCCTTCGGTAGGAGCGACGCCGGGATCCAGCCCATGATGACGTCCGCATCCTTAACCAGATCTTCGTCTACGGGACGGATGTTTTCGTAATTGCTGTCTTTGTTAAAAATGATCTCATTGTCGCCGGCCGCCTTTCTGTAGGCTTCCTTTTCATCCTCATTGAGACGAAGCAGGCAGACGATCTTCTGTTTCATTTTCGTGCCTTTCCTTTCTGAACTCTGATGCCCCCGCCCGACTCTTGCCCCTCATCCGGGGAGTCCGTACTCCCGGTTCATCGGCGCAATGCGTTGGCATTTCAGACGACATATGTTATAATAACCGCAATTTGAAAAATGCTCATATCACAGCATTATAATTATAGCATACAGCCATTTCTTTTAAAACCGCCAATGCCTAAGATCCGGAGGATCGCGGCATCTCAGACATGAAAAATACCGATCAGGGAGGAATTACCATGCTGACCAAAGAACGCGCTACCGAACTCAACAATACCATGGTCACCGAAGAGCATTTAAAGATCCATGCTCTCAATGTCGCCTACGCCATGGGCGCCATGGCGGAACATTTCGGAGAGGATAAGGAACACTGGGAGGCCATCGGCATCCTGCACGACTACGACTATGAGAAATACCCCGAAGAGCACCTGCAGCACACTGCAGAGCCGCTCCTTGCCGCAGGCGTGAGCGAAGAAGATGTGCGTGCGATCCTTTCCCACGGCTATCAGATCTGCACCGACGTGGAGCCGCTGACCAACATGGAAAAGAGCCTCTTTACCGTCGATGAGCTGACCGGCATCATCCAGGCGGCTGCGAGGATGCGTCCGAACGGTCTCACCGACCTCGAGGTCTCAAGCTTCATGAAGAAATTCAAGGACAAAAAATTCGCGGCCAAATGCGACCGCGAAACGATCAGAAAAGGATGTGCGATGCTGGGCATGGAAGTCCGCGACGTGGCGGAGATCTGCATCAACGGGATGCGCCCGCACGCGGCGGAACTCGGCCTGCTCGGGACCGCAAATTAAGCATGAAACAGGGTCTGCAACACTAAACAATGACATACAAATCCCCTTCTACGGTTCCCCTCCCGCTCCAATTTTTGCATCTATAATTGCTATAACTATAGAAGCAAAAATTGTCACTGCGGGCCGACGACGTCCGTAGAAGGGGATTTTTCGTCAATCATTCTGCTTAATATGACAGCCCCTTTAACTTCAACGAATCCTGCACATGAAGTATGCCCGTTCGAGAAAGCTCACCCGTCACGTCCACAGGATCCCCTCGGCTCTTAAGAGCGCCCGCTTCAGCTCCAGGCTGTCTTCGCGGGTGCCGTAACCGACCATGCTGCCGTCCGCGCCGATGACGCGGTGGCAGGGGATCAGGATAAAGATATGGTTTGCCTTCATCGCACCGCCGACCGCCTGCGCAGCCATCCTCGGGATGCCGCGGCGCGCTGCGATGATACGCGCGATCTCCCCGTAGGAAAGCACCTCGCCGTAAGGGATCTCCCGGACGATGTTCCATACTTCTTTCTGGAAGGGAGTCCCTTCGATGCGGACGGGGACCTCCGCAGGATCCGGCATTTCCCCGTCAAAATATCTCCTATACCAGTCCACTGCGATCGAAAGGGGAGCGGCAAGTTCGCCCTCCCGCCTGATATTGACCGCAGCGGTCTCATCCAGAAAGCGCGCTTCGATCAGCGCCTCGTCATCCGCTGTCAGATGCAGCGGTCCGTATGGTGTTTCCGTCAGCGTTTCATAGTACATATTTCATATCTCTTTCGTCATACAAGCCCTGCCGTTCGCTACACGCGGACAGCAGGGCTTCGCCATCATTTCATCTGATCAGGACAGAGCCTGACAGCGGGCATGATCTCACGCCCCGTCAGTAGTGTTTACTGTACCCAGGCGCCGACCGGCAGGGATGCGACACTGCCGTCATTCATGAAGTAGTTCACGCCGTTGACGTTGATCGTACCGGTCAGCATCCGGCAGTCTCCGTCAAAGTAGTACCAGAGGTTTCCACCTACGGTATCCTGGAACCAGCCCGGTCCGAAAGCTTCGCCCGAAGGCATCAGATAGAACCA
>JAFPHE010000078.1 GCA_017388745.1 Lachnospiraceae bacterium
ACGATGCTTAAAAATGAAAACGCCGTGTATTTTTTGCCGATGATCCGGAATGCGATCACCGCAGGTATAAGGTTAAAAAACAGGGAAAGCGGCGAGAACGGAAGGGTGATCCCCAGGAACCTTTCAAAGCAGCGCTGTACCAGCACGACGACACCGGTGATACCGCCGGGAGTAAGGCCTCCGGCATTTACGAAAAGCTTCAGATTGGCAGCCGCGACCAGTGATCCGATGATGACGCCGATCAGGGTCTTCAGATCCGTTTTGATGCCGCTCTCGTTCTTTTCGCGGATATATTTCTCGTAGCTTTCGTCGACTTCCTTAAATGTCTCAGTCTGGTCTACGACCTTGCTGATATCAGTCGGCGTCCAGCTGTTCTCTGTTTTTTCGGCGCCCGTTTCGGCACCGTTTATGTTCTTATTCTTGTTTTCCATTCTATATCCTTAAGCTTATAGAACAAATCGGCGAACAGGATCTCTCCTGTCCGCCGGAAAATCTAAGACTTACTTGTTCAGAGCTTTCTTTGCGCACTCGCAGACATCAGCAAATCCCTTTGCGTCAGCGATCGCGAGCTCGGAAAGGACCTTACGGTTCATGTCAACGCCTGCGAGCTTGAGGCCGTGCATCAGCTGGCTGTAGCTGAGGCCGTTCATCCTTGCGCCTGCATTGATACGGGTGATCCACAGTGCTCTGTACTGTCTCTTCTTCTCCTTGCGTCCTCTGTATGCGTTTGCAAGAGCTCTCATTACGGACTGCTTAGCTACGCGGTACTGCTTGGAACGTGCACCTCTGTAGCCCTTAGCCGCCTTGAGTACTCTGTTATGCTTTCTCTTTGCGTTCATGCCGCCTTTAATTCTTGCCATTGTTTTGTCCTCCTTCGACCAGGTTCAATCAGAGATACGGAAGTATCTTCTTCATCGTAGCTGCATTGGTAGCATCGACCTCGACACCCTTTACGAGATGTCTCTTTCTCTTTCTGGTCTTCTTTGTAAGAATATGAGACTTGTTGGCATGCATTCTCATCAGCTTGCCTGAACCGGTCATCTTGAAACGCTTAGCGGCCGCTCTTTTTGTCTTAAACTTTTTAACTGCCATCTCTATTTCCTCCTGATTGTGATAACTTACTTATTCTTTTTGGGGCTCAGGATCATCACCAGGCTCCTGCCTTCCGCCTTGGAGGGCTTGTCTACCTGTGCGACTTCCGCGAGTGTTGCCGCAAAATCGTCAAGGATGTATCTGGACTGATTCATCCTGGAGAGTTCACGGCCTCTGAAACGAAGGCTGACCTTGACCTTGTTGCCTTTTTCAAGGAACTTCTTCGCGGCCGATACCTTGGTGTTCAGATCGTTTGTGTCAATATTAGGAGTTAATCTGACCTCCTTGACCTCTATCACATTCTGCTTTTTCTTCTGTTCTTTCTCTTTGCGTCTCTGCTCATAGCGGTACTTGGAGAAATCAATGATCTTTACGACCGGCGGTGCTGCGTTCGGTGCGATCTTGACCAGGTCAAGACCTGCTTCATCCGCCAGCTGCAGCGCAGCCTCGGAGCTCATGATCCCAAGCTGTTCGCCGTCTTCGCCGATCACTCTGACTTCCTTGTCACGGATCTGCTCGTTGATTTGTACATTAACGTCGCTAATACTAACACCTCCTTTAAGAATATATAAAAGCGGATACCAGGTGGCATCCGCTTTCAGCACTTTCATCCAGAGGCTCTTTCGTCTGCGTCATCCTTAAGCCGCAAACAATAAAACCTTTTCTGAAATATTGACCTGCACAGTCAGCTGTACGAGGTGAGGCGGATAACCTGCTTCCATTTCAACTATGCTACTATATAACATCCCGCGGGGAATGTCAAGCATGTTTTAATCTTAAAACATCAGTAGCCTGCTTATGTCCTTCTTAAAGCTCGCTTACGATCTTAACGGTATCCATAGCGATCTTCAGCTCCTCGTTGGTCGGGATCAGGTATACCTTGACCTTGGAGTCGTCTGCGGAGATCAGGGTCTCCTTGCCGCGGACATCGTTACGTGCCGGATCGACCTTGACGCCGAGGTATCCGAGATACTCGTCGCAGATCGCCTGACGGGTCAGCTTGTCGTTCTCGCCGAGGCCTGCGGTGAAGACGATGACGTCTACGCCGTTCATGGCTGCAGCATAGGAACCGATGTACTTAGCAACTCTGTAGCGGTATGCATCCAGAGCGATCTTAGCCTTCTCGTTGCCCTCGTCAGCTGCCTTCTGAACATCACGGAAGTCGGAGGAGATATTTCCGGAAAGACCGAAGATACCGGACTTCTTGTTGAGGACGTTCAGCATGCCGTCGATGTCAAGGCCTTCCTTGTGGCAGATGAACTGCATGATGCCCGGGTCAACATTACCGGAACGGGTACCCATGATCAGGCCCTCAAGAGGGGTAAGGCCCATGGAGGAATCCACGCACTTGCCGCCGATGGATGCGGAAATGGAAGCACCGTTGCCGAGGTGGCAGACGATGACCTTGGTGTTCTCGTTGCCGCCGCAGAGATCAAGAGCTCTGTGGGAAACGAAGTCGTGGGACTGGCCGTGGAAGCCGTAGCGGCGGACCTCATACTCCTCATAGTACTTGGTCGGAAGCGCATACATGAATGCCTTCGGCTCCATGCCCATACCGAAAGCGGTATCGAATACGCCTACGTTGGGCTTGCCGGGCATAACTGCCTCGCATGCCTTGATGCCGAGGATGTTGGCCGGATTGTGCAGCGGAGCGAGCTCGGTGCACTTGTCAAGAGCAGCCTTGACCTCATCGTCGATCAGAACGGACTTAGCGAACTTCTGGCCGCCATGGACGACTCTGTGGCCGATCGCATCGATCTCATCAAGAGACTTGATAACGCCGTGATCCGGGTCAACAAGCGCTGCCATAACCAGCTCAACAGCTCTCTGATGATCCTTCATCTCTTCCTGGACAACGAAGTCTTCCTTGCCCGGAACCTTGTGGGTCAGAACAGAACCTTCGATGCCGATACGCTCGACAAGGCCCTTGCAGAGAACTGCCTGGGTATCCATATCGATGATCTGGTACTTAAGAGATGAGCTTCCGCAGTTGATAACTAATACTTTCATGATTTCTCCTTATCATAGTGATATTATCCGGCCGGCCATCCAGCCTTCATTAGTTACGTTTTCAGTCAATGCCTCCTTCAGGAAGCATCCTGCTGACGTGGGCCTTCCGGTTCCGTCAGAACTTTTCGTAGCGCTCCACGTTGACCACAAAGATCGTGGCGCCTCCTACGGCGACCTGCATCGGCATCGTCGCGTAGTTGACCATGTTCACGCCTGAGATGAACGGCATATCGATCGTGATCTTCTGTGACTCGCCGCACTCGCTGCGGATCAGTTCGATCGCCTGGTCGACCTTATCGTCTTCGGTACCGATCATCAGGGTGACATTGCCCTTCCTTAAGAATCCGCCGGTGGTGTTCAGCTTGGTGATGCTGAATCCTGCCCTGCTCAGAGCGGAGGTGACGTCATCCTCGTTGTCATTGCGAACGATCGCGTAAATAAGCTTCATGTCCTCTTCCTTTCTGCAAGGTCTGACCGGCCGGTCTTCCTGCTTCGAAACTGCCGTTTCATCCGGAAACACCGACTGTTTCGGCCCTGCCAACAAGTCATGAAAAACGCTTCTACGATTATGATTCAAATAAATCATAACATACTTATTTTGCAAAATCCACTTGCATAAATTGAGTTTTCAATTTTAAACAAAACGCGGTATACTTATGTCATTATGAAGACTGCAGCTGTCATTTGCGAACTGAATCCCTTCCATAACGGCCATGCGCGCATCTTCCGCGAACTGCGGGAGAAATACGGCGCGGACCGTATCGTAGCCGTCATGAGCGGAAACTATGTCCAGCGCGGAGAACCCGCCGTTTTTGATAAGTATGTCCGCACCCGTATGGCTCTTACAGGTTCGGGCAATGCTGACGGCGGATACGCAGACCTTGTCCTTGAGCTTCCGCTCATCTTTGCGATATCATCCGCTCATGAGTTTGCTTCTGCCGGCGTACGCCTTGCCGCCGCAACAGGCATCATCGACATGCTCGGCTTCGGGATCGAGGCTCCGGCTTCTCTTACTTCCCTTTCGGAACTTGCGGGACGGATGGAAGAAGCGTCAGTATCATCAGCTGAAAACGATCCTGCCGCTGTAAGGCTCCGGGAGCTCCTTGCCTC